>JAGNMT010000163.1 GCA_017991025.1 Verrucomicrobiales bacterium | reverse complement strand
GTGTTTGACTGGTCGCCCCAGTCGCACGAATGCCCCTCCCGGCGGTTGGCCGAGTATAGGCGCGGCCATGTCCAAACTTCAAGGTGGAGTTAACGAGACCTGCCCTCCCTTCGTTGGGCTCTCGCCCAAATGCGGTCATGATCCCTGGGGCAATCCGGGGCCGGCGGGATTTCTCGGGCCTTCGCATTCGCCTTTCACTCCTTTCCGGGGAGCTGGAAAAGAGGACATCACACTGAAGGGAGTCAGTCTGGATCGCCTCAATGATCGCCGTTCTCTTCTCGCCAGCTTTGACAACTTCCGCCGTGATGTGGATCGCTCGGGCATGATGGCCGGTCTCGATACCTTCAACGAGCAAGCTTTTGGCGTGCTCACCTCAAGCGCCCTCGCAAACGCTCTCGACATTTCCCAGGAGAATCCCCAAGTCGTTGCGCGCTATGGGAAGGGAACAGACCAACATCTCGATGACGGATGCTGGAGACGGCTCGATCAGTTTCTAATGGCCCGCCGTCTGGTTGAGGCCGGGGCCCGTTGTGTGACGCTTGGATTCTCGCGCTGGGACTGGCACAGCAATAACTTCAAGAGCGCCCGCTCGGAATTCCCCATGCTGGATCAAGGGCTCAGCGCACTCGTCCAAGACTTGCATGATCGCGGGCTCTCTGATGATGTCAGTGTCATCGTCTGGGGTGAGTTCGGGCGGACGCCGAAGATCAATGCAAACGGGGGGCGCGATCACTGGCCGCGCGTCAACAGCGCCGTTCTCGCCTGCGGCGGGATGAATCACGGCCAGATCATTGGCGCGACAGATCGGCTTGGAGGTGAAGCCGTGGAGAGACCGGTCGAGTTCCAGGAGGTCTTTTCGACCCTATATAAAGCCGCCGGTATTGATGCCTGCAATACGACGATACCGGACCTCACCGGGCGCCCTACCTACCTTGTGGATCCCCGTTTCCCTCCGATGAAGGAGTTAATAAGCTGATTCGGAAATCTCGCCGTGATAACGCCCTGCACGTGAAGACGTAGATCGAAGCCCTCGCCTTAATGCGGGGCACTCGTTAGTTTTAGTAGAAATTTACCATCGCATCCCCCATCGCCATGCCGCGCATCCCTCATCATCTCGCCCTTTGTCTTCTCCTTTCCGGATCTTCTGTTCTGGCTTTGGAAGTAACACCTGCACCTGCACCTGCACCTGCACCTGCACCTGCACCTGCACCTGCACCTGCACCTGCGCTTCCTTCCTCGAAACTCTCATTCCAAACCGCGAAGGTCAATCTTAGGGGGCCGTGGACGGGGAGCCAGCTCATTGTCACTGACGAAGCAACCGGTCTTGCCCGTGATGTCACCCACTCGGCCAGTTATACCACCGAAACTCCCGGAGTCGTCGGGATCGATGAAAAGGGCTATCTCACTCCTTTGTCCAATGGGAAAACCCGTATCTTCGCCTCCCTTTCCGGCACGAGCGGGTTACCCTCCGTCGTTGAGGTCGAAGTGACTGGCTTTGATGCCCCAAAACCGACCCACTTTTCGCAGGAAGTTGTCAGCGTTTTCACCAAGTACGGTTGTAATAGTGGCGGTTGTCACGGCAAGTCGGGCGGTCAAAACAATTTTCGCCTTTCCCTTCTCGGCTACGAGCCCTGGAACGACCATGAGTGGCTGGTCCGTGAGTCGCGCGGCCGCCGCATCTCCCCGGGCGCTCCGGCAAACAGTCTCCTCATTATGAAGGTGACCGGCGAAATTGCGCACGAGGGCGGGATACGCATCGAAAAGGACTCCCGTGACTACAACACGCTCGTTCGCTGGATCAGCGAGGGCATGCCCTACCAGCCTGAGGATGCCCCGAAAGTGGAGCGCATTTCCGTCTTTCCGCAGGAGCGCGTCGCGACCGCCCACGCGACACAGCAGCTCGCCGTGACCGCCCATTTTACCGACGGCAGCGAGCGCGATATCACCCGCCTTGCTCTCTTCGAGGCCAACCAGAAAGCAATGGCCGAAGTCGATGCCGACGGCTACGTCACCCTTGCCGATGAGACCGGCTCGACGGCCATCATGGTTCGCTTCCAGGAGCACGTCGCGGTCTTTCGCGCGACGATCCCGCTTGGCGCCAAAATGGGGGAATTGCCCGGGAAAAGCAATTTCATCGATGAACACATATTCAGAAAGCTCACCCTCCTCGGCCTCCCTCCCTCGCCACTCGCCGATGATGCCGCCTTTGTTCGCCGTGTCACGATCGACATCGCCGGGCGTCTCCCCACTGCTGAGGAAACGTCCGCCTTTCTCGCTGCCACCGAGCCTGACAAACGCGCCAGAAAGATCGACGCCCTTCTCGATTCACCGGACTACGCCGCCTACTTTGCGCAAAAGTGGTCCGGCATTTTGCGCAACAAGCGAACCAAGGATACCTACCAGCGAGGCACCTATGCTTTTCACGACTGGCTTCGCACCGGCATTCAGGAGAACAAACCTTTCAATACCCTCGTGTCTGAACTCGTCACCGCTTCCGGCGAAATAGGGCAGAATCCGGCCGTTGGCTGGTTCCGTGCCGTGAAGGATCAGAAGGAGCAGATGCAGGACATCGCCCAGGTGTTCCTTGGTATCCGCATGCAGTGTGCCCAGTGCCACCACCACCCCTACGAGAAATGGTCGCAGGATGACTATTATGGCTTCGCCGCTTTCTTTTCCGCCGTGGGCCGGAAGCCGGGTGACCAACCTGACGAGGAAATCATTTTCCACAAGCGCGCCCCCGCCTCGATGCAGAACCCGAATACCAAAACGGTTCTGAAACCGACCGCGCTCGGTGAAGTCGCCTCTGAACTCCCCACGGGAGACGATCCGCGTGTTGCCCTCGCCGGCTGGCTCACCTCGGAGAAGAATCCCTGGTTTTCCCGCATGCTCGTGAACCGCTACTGGAAGCATTTCTTCAGTCTTGGTCTCGTTGAGCCGGAGGACGATATGCGTGTCACCAACCCGGCGTCCCATCCGGAACTGCTTGATGCACTTGCCGCCGACTTCTCGAAAAGCGGTTTCGACCTCAAACATCTCGTCCGGACTCTCTGCAACAGCCGCACCTACCAGCTGAGCTCCATTCCGAACGAATACAATGTCGCCGACTCACAGAACTTTTCCCGCTATTATCCAAAGCGTCTTCAGGCCGAAGTGCTCCTCGACTCGATCAACGTGGTCTCCAAGTCCGAAGAGGTTTTCAAAAATCAGCCGATGGGAGTCCGCGCCGTGCTCCTGCCGGATGATCAATTTAATGGCGACTCGTTTTTTCTCTCCGTCTTCGGACGCCCTGAGATGGACAGTGCCTGTGAATGCGAACGTGTTTCCGATGCGAATCTGGCTCAGAGCCTTCACCTCATTAACTCCGAAACCATCCAGAACAAGCTCGGTCACGCCGAGGGGCGCGCCGCCGCTCTCGCAAAGGCCAAGGAAAGGCCGGATCGCGAGCGCCTCGGCGAACTCTATCTCTATGCTCTCGCCCGGGAGCCGCGTCAGCCTGAACTTGATGCCGCTGAAGCACACCTTGTCAGAAAACGCGCCGCCGCTGCGGCCGGTGACGCCGTCGCCCTCGGAAAGGTCGAGCAGGAAGCCTTTGAAGACATTCTCTGGGCCCTCGTGAACACGAAGGAGTTTCTTTTCAACCACTGAGAGCGGGCTCGCCGGTAACTCTCGATTATTCTTTTGTCAGGATGAAATTCACGATCTCGCGGCACCTCCTTGCCCTCGTATTCTATTTTCCCGCGGTGGCGCTGGCTCAACTTCCCTCGGCCGAGCTGTATTCTCTCTATCCGCCTGTAATCCGCGCCGGAGAAACAACGGAAGTCACCGTCGCCGGGCTTCATCTCGAGGACCTTACCGCCCTCTATTTTTCCGATCCCCGCCTCAAAGCCGAACCCGTCTCCGGGACAAAGCAATTCCGCGTCACCGCTCCCGCCGACATCACTGACGGCCTCGTTGAAGTCCGTGTCGACGGGTATTTCGGCCGTTCCACCTCGCGCCTGCTCACCGTCTGCTCCGCCGCTCAGGCGGTCCTCGCCGATGCCGGCGCGATTCACCATAAACGTGAAACCGCGCCTGAACTCCCTCTCGAGACGCTTGCCTACGGACGTACCGAGGCGAGTCGTGTGGACTACTGGAAATTCACCCTGACAAAAGGCCAGCGTATTCTTATTCACTGTCAGGCCGAACGCATAGACTCACGGGCTGACGCAACCCTGATCCTCGTTGATAGCAAAAACTATGAACTGGAAAGCAGTCGTGACGCCATCGGTCGCGACCCTATGATTGATTTCACGGCTCCTGAGAGTGGCTCTTACTTTGTCGGCGTTCATGACTTCCTATACAATGGCGGCGACGAATACCCCTACCTTCTCACCGTGAGCACCCGTCCCTGGATCGATGCCGTCTATCCGCCGGCCGGTCAAGAGGGTCAGGTCTTCGAGGCAACCCTCCTGGGTCGCAACCTCCCCGGTGGCAGTCCGGGAGAAGGACTTACGATTGAGGGGAAACCTGTCGAGACTCTCCCTGCTCGCATCACGGTTGGTCCCGACACGTCCGGCAAAAGCCCTCCCGGCGTTGCCCCGGCGCGGGCGATGATCCCGACCTTTGAATACCGGCACGAAGGATCAAATCCGGTACGTATCGGCATCGCAAAAAATCCCGTTATTTCTGAAGTGAGCGGGGCCGAGCTGCCTCCCCTGACGGTGCCCTGCGAAGTCGCGGCCCGGTTTGATACCCCCGGTGACAGTGACGGCTTTCGCTTTTCAGCGAGGGCGGGCACTGCATACTGGATCGAAGTGATCGGAGATCGTCTCTCCGGCCGCGTTGATCCCTCCCTGGTGCTCGAAAAAATCACGAAAGACGCCAAGGGAATGGAAGTGCTGACGATCGTCAAAGAGGGGGATGACATCGCACCCAAGGCGGGCCCGCGCTTCAATTCCGGTACCCGTGACACATCGATCAACCTCGCCGCCGGGGAGGCAGCGGATTATCGCGTTACGGTCATCAACCAGTATGCCAATGGGGATTCGGGACAGCTATACCGACTTGCGATCCGGGAGGCGCATCCGGATTTTCAGATTATTGCGGTGACGGAACGGCCCTACCTTGACGCTCAGCAGGCATATCCCTTTGCCCCTTTCCTTCGCAAAGGCGGGACCGCCCCTTTGCGTATCCTCATTGACCGGAAGGGCGGTTTTGACGGTCCGGTCACTCTGGAGGCGGCCGGTCTTCCCCCCGGGGTTGTTTGCCCCCCTGTCACCGCGACGGCGAAGGAGGATTCCGTGCGACTCGTGATGCAGGCGAATGCCGATGCCGCCGGCTGGAATGGAACCATCACCGTGAAGGGCCGTGCGAAAGTAGGTGATCAGGAAGTCGTTCGTGAGGCCCGTTCCGGTGCTCTTGTGCAGGGTGCTGCCGACATGACGAAGGAAAAACTGCGCTCCCGCCTCTGCTTCGAGATTCCTCTCGCGGTCAGTGCCACCGAAAAAGAACCCCTTAGCTGGGAGGTGGGCAACGGAGGCCGCTTCACCGTTGAAATGGGGAAGAATCTGGAGATCCCTTTCAAAATCACGGCCCGTAACGGAGTAAAAGGTCCTCTCGTGATTACTCTCGACGGGCTCAATGGATTAAAGACGTCGCCCACCGTGAACCTTGCGGACAATCTACAGGAGGGAAAGCTGGCGCTGAGTTTTACCACCCAGAATGGCATTTTTACACCCGAAGTCGGCACGTGGACCTTCGTACTCAAAGCCACCGGAGCTGCCTCCTATCGATACCGCCCCGAGGCTGCTGACCGCGCTGCCGCCGCGCAAAAGGCGGCGGCGGAAGCATTCACGAAAGCCACTGCCGCCGATCAGGCGGCCAAGGCAGCCGCCGCGAAAGCGAAGACCACTCTCGATGCCGCAACGGCAGTGCTCGCCAAGGCCACTCCCGAGGCCAAACCGGCTCTCGAAGCGGCTTCAGTAAAAGCGAAAACCGATTTTGATGCCGCCACCAAAGCCTCTGCCGGTTCTGCGGCGGCCCTCGCTGCCGCGACAAAAGAGAAGACCGATTCTGAGGCCCGCGCCAAAGCGGCCGCAACGCTCGCCACCGCAAAAGATCTGAAATTCACCACCTTTTCCCTGCCGGTTACCGTAGAGGTCAAGGCACCGCCCGAAGCACCGAAAAAGACCTCCTGATGAAGATGCACGCCCCCAAGATCACCCTCTCCCTTCGTTCCGGCTTCGTCGTGCTGCTGCTCAACGCAGTCGGCGGACTCCTTGCCGAAGAAGGACTGCCCGTCGCCGCACTGAAGCGCGATACGCCCGTCAATTTTGCAACCGAGGTATACCCGTTCCTCAAAGCCAACTGTCTCGCCTGTCACAACCAAAGTAAACCCAAAGGCGACCTCATTCTGGAATCGCCGCAGGATATGCTTAAGGGTGGTGAGTCGGGGCCCTCGATCATTTCCGGGAAAGGAGCCGAGTCTCTGCTTTTCACCTCGGCCGCGCATCTCGAAGACCCCTCCATGCCGCCGGCGAATAACAAGTCGAAAGCAAAGGACCTCACCCCCGATCAGCTCGCCTTATTGAAACTCTGGATTGATCAGGGGGCTAAAGGAGATGCCGTTTCCACCGCCGCACCTGAGTCGTGGACCCTCTTGACCGGTCCGCAACCCATCTACACCGCCGCGATTTCCGGAGACGGGCGTTTTGCTGCGGCCGGTCGCGGGCAGCAGGTGCATCTCTACGATCTCAAGCTGGGAAAACTCGTAGCGACGCTACGTGACCCCGGTCTCGATCTCCCGGCGACGCATCACGATATTGTCCAGGCGCTTGCTTTTAGCCCCGACGGAGGAACCCTCGCCACCGCCGGCTATCGCGACGTTAAGGTCTGGAAGCGAAACCCCGTCGAAGCCGGAAAACCTGCCGCCCTGGCTGCTGACCCGGTCGCGATGGCGGTCTCTGCCGATGGAAAACGCACCGCGATTGGAGCTGTCGACGGGACCCTCTCGCTCGTGAGCAATGACCAGCCGGAACTGGCTCCCGTGACCGTCAAGGATCATGCCGGGGCCATCACCTCCCTCACCTATTCCGCCGACGGTAATACCCTCTATTCCGCCGCTGCCGACAAAACCTTAAAGTCACGCCCCGTCGCCGAACCGACCAAAGCTATCAGCCTCGCACTCGCGGCCCCTGCCAGTGCGATTGCGTTGATCAATGGAGGCAAACATCTCCTTCTCGCCTGCGCCGATCAAACCCTCCGCCTCTGTGCCGCCGATCTCACCGGAGACCTTGCCTTTACTCCGCCAGCGGCACCTGCTCCGGCACCAAAGCCAGCGCCCGCGCCTGCCCCCGCTGCGAAACCCGCACCCGTTGCCGCGCCTGCCCCTGCTGCGAAACCCGCGCCCGCGACGCCTCCGGCATCAAAACCTCAGCCGACACCTCCTCCCGCCGAGGTGAAATCCGTTACTGCACCTGCACCTGCACCTGCACCTGCACCTGCACCTGCACCTGCACCTGCACTTGCACCTGCGGCACCCAAAGCAGCTCCCGTTGTCTCTCCCGCCCATGCCCC
>JAGNMT010000162.1 GCA_017991025.1 Verrucomicrobiales bacterium | reverse complement strand
GGCTCAGGTTGCCCGAAGAACCCTACCATGCCTAGAACTACCTCACGGGGATTGTGGTTCGAGGCTGCCAGAAAGGCATCCAGCGATGCAAGTGCCGGTTCACCGACCGCCTTTTCCGGTGGCGCCGACGTCAATGCGCACGGAAAGGCAGCTACAGCCCCAAAAAACCACGCACTGAACCATTTTCTCATTGATTTCCCGATCCCGCCGGGATCGCACTTCCGACCAACAACATTAAGAAATCTAAATTATTAAGCAATAAAAATCTCTGATAAATACGGAATCTACCTGATTATTGGGAAAACTCGAACCCCCACCCCTATCGCCCATGCCCTTCCGGGCTTGAATGCGAATCAGGTGGGCAGACTCATGCGAAACTCGCGCAATCTCTCCTTTTTTATGGCGCGTCCGGCGTTTTACCTTTTCCGTATCGACTAATATGCCCGTTTCAAAACCAGACAGCGCCCTCTTAATTCTCGGGCACGGCTCGACAGAAAATCCTGATTCATCTCAACCCAGTTGGGACCACGCCGACGTTATTGAAAGAAGCGGTCAGTTTGGCAGTGTCCATTGTGCCTTCTGGAAAGAAGAACCCAGCTTTCGCCAGATCTGGTCGAAAATAGAAGAAAGCGAAATTTACATCGTGCCGAATTTTATCAGTGAGGGTTATTTCACCCGTCAGGTTCTCCCCCGCGAACTTGAGATAGAGGGACACACAACGATCCGGGAAGGGCGCACCATTCACTACTGTGATCCCGTCGGCATCCACCCGGCCATGACCGGGCTGCTCATCAAGCGAGCGAAGGAAATCATCAACGCTTCCGTGAAGCTTGAGGACACCACTCTGATCATTGTGGGTCACGGCACCAACCTTAACAAGAAGTCGACCGAGGCCATCACTGATCAAGTGGAGGCGATCAAGGCAAGCGGCGAAGGCTTCGCCAGAGTTCTTGATGCTTACATGGAAGAACCGCCCTTCATCGCCGACTGGCAGACCCTGACAGATTCCTCCAATGTCGTCGTCGTGCCTTTTTTCATCGCCGACGCCCTCCACAGCTATCAGGATATTCCGGTACTGCTCGGCATCGAGACCGAGCCGACAGCAGCGGCAAGTCAGCGCGATATATTCCGGCAGAACCCGCATCACTTCGGCGACCGATCCCTCTACTACAGTTCCGCCATCGGGACCGATCCCGCTCTCGCCGAAGTCATAGTTGATCAAGTAGCCTATTTCGACGAACACTACCGCTCATGACACTTGCTCAGGAACTCGAGACTTATCTTCCATCCGGAACCAGACTGAATTTCGGGCAGCTCTCGATCTCGCGAACTTCCAACGGGGTTTTCGAAGCCTGTCACATTGATGATGTCACAATGACCGACTCCCTGCGGGCGATCGATTCTAGCACGGCCTTACGGGAGATGGCAAAATTCGATAAGACCGGAGCATACCGCCCGCTGAAGACGGCTCCGACCCTCAAGACCGGATGGAAGACAGGGTGCACCGGTGCTGCCGAGTTTCTCAAACGACTGGACGCTATTTACCCGGCGGTATTTGCGACCTGGGTCGCCTACGACAAAGGTGAGCACACCTCGACATCCCTCCGGAAGACCCTCGACCGCCAAACCGGAATGTACCGCTTTGCCGGAACGATCACGGATCAAATGGCCAATCGCATGATGCGTGAACTCTGTTTTCCCGGTTGCCTCCGCAAGATCGCCTGGCCCATCAACGACGAAAGCCCGGTGAGTCGCATCAAACCCCAGGCGCACTCCATTCCCCTCATCTGCACAGAGGCGTGCACCTTTGCCATCAGTGCGGCGCGGTCGCTCGCGAAAGAGGCCTACGACAAGGCTAACCCTCCCGCGAATCCCGACTCGTCCATTTGACCTAAATCGGGGTTTCAAGTTTCAGGTTTCACGCTCCAAGTTCTCTGAATCAGGGTGTTACGAGACAATGCCAGCACACTCAAAAGGCGAAGGAGGCAACGGTCACAACTCGTTGACTTTCTCAACGTGAAACTCTGAACGTTAAACTTGAAACCGGGTTTTGGGTTTGAGAGAGCGCGAGGAGTCTTCAGTCTTCCCCCCAGCCAGCCAAACAGTGGTGCATCCCCTTCACCGCTTGGCATCAACGCCTCTCCAGAAGCGGCTCGATTTGATGTCCGTCTCGGGGTCCTGATCCGGGATCTGGCTTTCCGCGAGGCGATCGGCATGCCCGTCGAGATAGGCAGCGATCACTTTGCTGCCGTCCCAGCGAGTTTTTATGGTCTCAATGATAGCATCCCTGTCCTCGTACTTGACCACATTCGGATCCGTACACTCGATGTAGAGCAGCGCATTCGGGCTGAAGAGCAGGTTCGTGAGAGTCTTTTCAGTCAAGTAGGGCTCAGGCGAGTCCTTATTGATGCGATCGTACTGCAAATTGGCATTCATCGCAAAGCTATGCTTGTGCCAGTCCTCCTCAAGGGGAGACTTTTTCACTGATTTGAGTACTTCAAAGATGGTTCCCTTCAAGTGGGTTCCCTTCTCATCGACCTGATAGCTACTGACCTGGCCGTCCTTATCCTCCTTCATGTAAATCTCAGCGAAAACCACCCCATCGAGCCATAGCCCGGACTCGGAATCCCCGAGATTGTAATTCTTGGGGAAAAAATCATCGGGTTCAACACCGGACGGCGGCTCCATCCCGCCAGGATACTGGGGCGAAGGAAGTCGGCCTCCATTGTCCGCCGCCCAGATGAGCGTCGATCCGGCGATCTGTTTCAAATTTGATGTGCTCTTGAGGGCCTCCGCGACCTCTTTCGCTTTTCCGACCCCTGTTGCGAGAAGGGCCATGAGAATCCCGACGATCGCGATCACGATAAGGAGTTCAACCAATGTAAAGCCACGGTTTCGGGAAAATGAATAAGAGGGAGTCATCATAGGTTTGGGGATCTGTTCGAAATCGGCCGGAACTCCTGAAAAGTCAGACTGCCATTTCTCGCGCCGACCTTACCTAAATTCGGCCGTCCCGGTCAAGCCGGAAAGAAGGCTTTCCTTTAAAAAACAAAACAAGGCACGGACCTTGCGATCCGTGCCTTGCTCAAACCAACGATTAACCTACAAAAAAATCATGCCGCGACCGGCTGTGCGATCACATCGAGACGAAGATGAGACCACCCAATCCGCTCAACTCCGGACGACGACTCCTGTCCGACAAAAGCGGTGAGTTTCGTAGCCCCGCTCAAAGCAAACGCCGGGTAAAGAAAGATCTCTCCCTGGATACGCACGCTACAGACAAAATTCTGACCGAAGCGGTAGAGGGTCAGATCACAGGGTACCGGAACTCCGGGGATGAGGGGCGATTTTGCCAGATATCCGATCACTCCGCCGCCGTTACTCAGATCACAAACCTCACCTGTTGCAGGGTAGATTGCGACAGCGATTCCACACCTGCGGCTCTCATCCAAAATCCCGACAACGACACGCCGTGTGACCCGGCAGGGCTCGATATCGACTTTATAGCTGACTTCAGCCTTCGGATTATCCACCAACGGGGTTTGGCCCAGTATTTCGAGTTCAAACTGACTAAGTTCAGGGATGGCAACGTTCATAGAGGTAGGTTTGGATGAGAGATGCTCGGTTGGAGCGTTCAGTAATAACCGCGTTAATCGATTCTATAAATAAAAGTTAATTATTAAAAATATTACCATTATAATACGGATAATCAAATTAATTATTACAATTATGAAAAATTTTTATAATTTTGTGCATTTCCGGCTGACCCTGCCCCTCCCCATTTCTCAAAAGGATTGCAGCGGGAGCGTAAATATCCATTGCATTGCCCCGGATCGGGTTAGCGTTCAGGGCACTAAAACATGGATGACGATCTCTTCACGGAAACAACCGACGACGAGTCCGGGCTTTTCCCCGGATCCGCCGGAGATCTCCCGACACCCAATCTGAGGCTGGATCCAACGATGCCCCTCGCCGCGAGGATGCGCCCCAGAGACCTTAGCGAATACGTGGGGCAAGGCCACATCCTCGGAGAGGGCAAACTGCTCCGCCGCGCCATCGAGGCAGATCGTTTCACTTCGCTGATTTTCTACGGTCCTCCCGGCGTGGGCAAAACGAGTCTTGCCGAGCTCATCGCCCGCCGGACCGAGTCGCGGTTTATCAATCTTTCCGGCGTAGAAAGCAACGTCGCCGAGATTCGGCGGGCGGTCGAGACAGCCCGGCAATTTCAACGAACCAGGGGTGAGATCACCACGCTCTTTGTCGATGAGATCCACCGTTTCAATAAATCGCAGCAGGACGTGCTGCTCCCTCACATCGAGCGGGGAACCGTGCGGTTTATCGGGGCGACGACCCACAATCCCTATTTCTACATCAACAGCCCTCTTGTCTCGCGCAGTCAGGTCTTTCAGCTCGAACCCCTCACCCCGGAGGATCTCGCGGCCCTTCTCAAGGCGGCGGTTTCCGATCCGGAACGCGGCTTTGGCAAAAAGCCCCTCATCGTTCACGAGGACGCTGCCCGCCATCTCGTCACCATGTGTGACGGCGATGCCCGAAAACTGCTGACCTCATTTGAGCTCGCTGTCGTCACGACCGGAGCGGACGAGGTCACCGGAGACATCGTGATCGATCTCGAGGTTGCCGAGGACTCGATCCAACGGAAGAGCGTGGTCTACGATGCCGACGGCGACGGGCACCATGACACCATCAGTGCCTTCATCAAAGCAATGCGGGGCTGCGATCCTGACGCCGCCCTCTACTGGCTCGCGAAAATGCTCTACGCCGGAGAGGACATTCGCTTCATCGCCCGCCGCATCGTCATCGCTGCGAGTGAGGATGTCGGAATGGCGGACTCGAACGCCCTTCGTGTTGCCGTCGCCGCGCAACAGGCGGTCGAGTTCATCGGCATGCCCGAGGCTCGCATTCCCCTCGCCCACGCCGCCGTGTATCTCGCCACCGCCCCGAAGAGCAACCGGGCCTATCTCGGAATCAATGCCGCCATGAAGGACATCGCCGAAGGCCGCACCCTCGCCGTTCCTCCCCATCTCCGAACCAAATCGCGCAAGAAGATTGGCGAGCAAAGCGGAGCCATTGCCGAAGGTGAAGCCACCTACCTCTACGGTCACGACTATGAGGACGGTTATGTGCCCCAAGCCTACCTCCCCGAAGGCCGTACCTACTATGAACCTTCTTCGAATGGCATGGAGCAACGCGTCGCAGAGCGTCTCGAGCATTGGAGGAAGCAATTCCAGGAGCGAAAGCCCGGGTAAACCAGCTCATCGAAACTCGATCTCCAGAGCGTCGAGATATCGCGTGATGCGATCATTCCGCTTCGGCGGGTCTTTCGCTTCCAGTGATTTCCTCATCTCCATGTAGTCATCGAAGGCCTTACTCCGCTGCGGCGCTCTCGTCGCTTCAAAGTAGTTCAAGTAATCCTCGGTCCGGACAAGCGTCTCGCGGATCTTCGTTCGCATTTCCTCAATGCTCTTAAGCTCGACATCTATATCGCGAGTTTCTCCTTTGGCCAGTTTCACGATGACCGATTCATAAGCGGTGAAGACCGGACGGTAGAGAGGAAAACCAATCCGCTTCAGCTTTTGGAGCCGGTCGAACGACGCCGTCAGCTGCTCCTTCGCTCCCGCTCTCCCCAGATAAAGGGCATACTGATCTATCGTGCCCGTAAACGCTTCCGACGATGAAGCAGGAGCGTCGTTTTTCGCTTTTTTGAAATCAAAGAGCCCCCTTTTTGGCGGCTCCGCTGCCGGGGTAGCCGTCGCGACCGCATCGAAGCTGACCGTCAGGGCATCCGTGAGAAAACGCTCTGTCTCCTCTCGATCTAAAAACTCAAAACCCTGCTGCTGCCCGAGCGAGGCGACCTCGAGGGCCCACCACTTGTCCAGCCCCTGATCCATTTCGCGGAAAGCGGGAAAATGCTCGCGCAGGAGGACGTCGAAAGAAACCGGATTTGATCGCCCGAGATCCCCGAGCAGACTCCGCAGTCCCGCGTCACCGTCAGGCTGATCGAGCAGCGCCTCCACCATCGCCGCCGAGGAGGCTCGGAAAATCGCATAATTGACCGGATCGAGCTTGTCGGCTCCCTCCACTGCAAAAATCTCACCGGGCTTCAGCATCTGGCCGCTGGCGAGGAATCCTTTATAAAAGGCACTCGGGCTCCCTCCGCGCCGGTGCGAAATGAGCTGGTCAAAACCATGCAGCAACCAGTCCGGGACCTTGACCTCATTCAGCGTAAACGCATCGGGTGCCGGAACGAAAGGCGCAATGATCTGCTCTATCAAAAGCGCGCGAAGCAGTTCGAGCCGGAAATCCGCCTCCTGAAATCCATCGTGCAGTTTTGCTTCCATCTTAATGATGAAGCGCGAGTCAGGACGAAGCTGCACATTCGTCCGCAGATAATCCCCCTTGTAGACATCTACAAAATCCCCGAAAAGCTCAACCTGAATCGGGACGCTCCAGACGGATCGATCCTTCGGACTGTCGATGTTCAACTTGAAAAGCAGCCAGCGAAAATCTTCCCGTAAATCATTGATGTTGGCAGAGAACATCGCCCTGGTGAGCGGTTGACCGCCTGTCACCTTAATCTGAAAGTCCTCGCCCCAGTCCCTTGCCGCGATCTCCTCGACCGATGTCCTGGACTCCGCTTGCCCGATCGTTGGCGCGCCCGATGGTTTCTCAGTCGGGGGTGGCGGAGGGACCGGTGGTTCCTGAGCCACGGATGGAACGGTCGTGATGAGGCACGAGCCCGCCATCGCCAAACAAAGAAGACGACTCCGACATACAGACTGGGCACTTCCAGTATCCACGCCCCCAAGATAGCCACGGGAGGCGCTCCTCACAATCACTGAGTTTACCCGCCTACCAAAGCAAAAGCAAAGCCGACCGCCCCGAATGACAGGGCGACCGGCCTACCCAGCGAATTGGAACCTACTTGATCTCAATGCTCCGTGCTTTCACTTCGTCACGAAGCGGAAGACGCAAGGTCAACACGCCGTCCTCCAGCCCGCCCGAGATAGCGGTAGGATCAACCTCCGGCCCCACATCAAGTCGAAGCACATAACTCTTGGCAGACTCATGACTGCCGAGAGGTCGCCAGCCTTCCGGCAGGTCAAGGTTTCGGCTCGCTTTTACTTCGAGAATTTCGTTTTCGATGGTGACCGAGAGGTTCTCTCTTTTCACGCCCGGCAGACGCACCGCTACGGTCCAGGCTTGCTGGTCGTACTGCGAGGAGTAATGAGGCCGATAGGTGGACGAATCCACGGCCGGGACCGCGTTCGGCTCTTCGGCGTGGCAACAGGATTGGTTTTGACTGTTCATGGTTGTGAGGGATTCAGAAATTCAGAGATTCAGAGATTGAAGGCTTAATGAATGGTGATACTGACCGGCTTGCAGACCTCCTCCTTTGGCAGGACGAGGTGAAGGATCCCGTCCACAAGGCGGGCTTCGATCGCCGAGGCGCGAATCCCCTCAGGACAGCGGAGAACCTGTTCAGCCCCATTAAATCGAGCGCCTTCCTTTTCGTTGGCACCGGCAATCTCATGGGTTAGTCGAATGAGTCCGT
>JAGNMT010000161.1 GCA_017991025.1 Verrucomicrobiales bacterium | reverse complement strand
GTCTGGCTGTAGACATACTTGCTCGGGGTTGTCGTGGAGATATCGCTGTATTTGATACCTCGTTTCTGGAGGACATTCCAGACAGCGAAGACCTGTGCGAGGACCTCGTCCGGATCGCCCGACTGATAACCGGTGAATCCGGAAATAACCTTCGTCGCGAGGGCTTCCTTAAGGATACCGTCCACCCAGGGGTGGTTTTCGTTCACATAGGCGGCAAAAAGTTCGGAGTAGCTCTCGAACTCGGTGCGATCCTCGTCGAGGATAACATAAAAGGGACAATCATTGATGGACCGAATCGTAAAGGTTTCTGTCGTCGCGGCCTGGACTTCGCCATCGACAGTGACCTTGAAAGTCGCAGACACAGGGCGCTGCTCGCGAATCTTGTGGAGCGCCTCAAAATTCCAGGCGGCTTTGGGGAAGATGATCACCTCTTCGGCATCCTCGTAAATTGTGCCTTCCCAGACGGAGGGATTGAGGAACCCGTCGATGGTTATCTCGACCCTTACTTCCGAATCGGCCTCCACCTCATAGAGAGTGACTCCGACCCAACCATTCTCATCACCGTAAAGCGGAGTGTCCCCCTCCTCGAGTTCAGGATCATCATCGCTTTTTTGATCCTCGGCCCTTTGCTCATCTCCGTTCCAATCGACCGTCGCAGTCGAAATAATAGCGCTGGGGAAAAGATCTCCCTCGGTAAAGGAATATGGCTCAAAAGTGGCCGCAGAGGCCTGCGCCAGGAATGCGAGGGAAATCAACAGGCCGCAAAGGTGCATTTTCATCATCGAAGGGTTCTCTGGATTCTGTCATTCATCAAGCACCATCTTTAGTGTGACCCGTCACTTCCATTCGAATTGATTGACCGATGTCTCCCATCCGTTCAGAGTTCTCTGAAACGAAGACAACTGCCAACCGTTCCCGGTGAATGAAAAAATCTTAAAGACAAATGCATAAAGCCCTTCAGCGCGCCGCCCGGATCAGACGGCAAAAGGCCGGTTCTCCGCCTCACGCGGTCGCGCATCACCAGCGCGGCATTGGTTTGAAATTTGCCAGTTTCATCGCGTCAGGACGTGGTGCCTGGATTGCTTTTCTGGCGGTGTTAGGCCCCGGATTACTGGCCGGACTCTCCGACGACGATCCGGCGGGTATCACCACTTACTCCGTACTGGGTGCCGATTTCGGATACTCGCTGCTCTGGATCATTCCCGCTTCGACGATCATGCTGGTGCAATTCCACCTCATGGCCATGCGCATCGGTGCAGCCACCGGCAGGGGCTTTGTCGGCATCGTCCGCGAGAAATGGGGACATCGTGCGGGGCACATCGCCGTCGGGGGCCTGCTCCTCGCGAATTTCGGGACGATCTGCGCGGAATATGCCGGAATCTCGGCTGCAGGCAGTTTGATTGGCATTCCCGCGTGGATCAGCGCCCCGGTCGCGGGCATTCTGATTTCGCTCGTGGTGGTCCTCGGTTCGTTCCATCGGGTGGAGCGCGTCCTGCTCATTATCTCATCCACCCTGGCGCTCTACATTGTCGACGGTCTGTTGGCAAACCCGGACTGGGACAAGGTCTTGCACTACTCGCTGATCCCGCACCTGCCAACCAGCGCGGCGGGATGGGTCGCGATCGCAGCGGCACTCGGCACCACGCTGGCCCCGTGGGGCCTGGCGTTCATCCAGTCCTACGCCGTCGACAAAAAGATCTCGCTTCAGACCTTGCGCTGGGCGCGCGTGGACGTGGTCATCGGCTCGGTGCTGACCGGTGTGATCGGGATTGCTATCGCGGTGGCTTGTGCGGCGACGCTTAACAGGGCGGGTATCCATATCGTGGACGCCGGAGACGCCGCAACCGCTCTGCAACCCTTGGCCGGCCGATTCGCCACGGTATTGTTTGGTGCCGGCCTGTTAGGAGCTTCATTGCTGGCTGCCGCGATCGTTCCCATCGCCACGTCCTATTCTATCGCTGAGGGCGCAGGACAACCGGCCTCACTGGACCTCGACTCGCATCACTTTCAATGGTTCTACGCAGCCTTTGTAGTACTCACAATCGCCGCAGTAACCGTCGTCGCAATGCCCGGATTACCGCTGATTCCATTGATCTATACCAGTCAGGTGGTAAACGCGTTGCTACTGCCGCTGCACGTTATCGCGCTGCAATTACTGGCGAACGACGCGTCGATTGTCGGCGAGGGAAAATCCGGAAAATGGTCGCGGACAGGGGGATGGGTGAGCATCTCCCTGATCATCGCCTGCGTCGCTGCATTGATCTGGAGTTGGCTTACGTAAGCTTGTCAAAGGTCCCGGGACTCACCGGGCGACGGGACGGGAACGACCCTGGCTTCCGCCACCACCACCCCCGCCACCGTTTCCGGAGCGGCTTCGGGCTGGACGATTGCCGCCACCGCCACCGCCACCACCACCGGAACGACCTCTGCCGCCACCATTTCCGCCACCACCGCCGGAGCGACCGCGCCCGCCGTTGTTTCCACGCGAGGTATTCCGGGCGTCTTCGCGACCGTCGATCTCACAAAACTGGAACCCTTCGATATGGGCCACCGGAATCGGACGTTTCAGCATGGTTTCGATATCCTTGAGCAGTCCGCGTTCATCAGCGCTGACGAGCGAACAGGCGCAACCCTCCTGCCCGGCACGACCGGTTCGACCGATGCGATGGACGTAGTCTTCCGGTACATTGGGAAGTTCGAAATTCACCACATGAGGCAATAGACTGATGTCGAGTCCGCGGGACGCCACATCCGTGGCCGCGAGAACGCGCACCCGCCCGGCCTTAAAATCATCGAGCGCTTTGGTCCGTGCGTTCTGGCTCTTGTTTCCATGAATCGCGGTCGCGGTGATGCCGTCGATCTCAAGTTGTTGCGCGAGTCGGTTCGCCCCGTGCTTGGTCCGGGTAAAAACAAGCACCTGGCTCCAGTTGCCTTCTTTGATCAGTTTGGAAAGAAGCGTCCGTTTCTCCGCTTTGGAAACGGGGTGTACAATCTGCGTGATCTTTTCCACGGCCGTGTTGCGACGGGCGACTTCGACAAGAGCGGGGTTGTGGAGGATCCCATCCGCGAGCGATTTGATCTCTGGCGAATAAGTTGCCGAGAAAAGCAAATTCTGCCGGCGCGCAGGAAGCAGCTTCAAAACCTTGCGAATGTCGTGAATAAAGCCCATGTCGAGCATGCGGTCCGCCTCATCGAGCACAAAAATCTCGACCTGGGAAAGATCGAGCGTGCCCTGGCTGACATGATCAAGAAGACGCCCCGGAGTGGCAACGAGGATATCAACCCCGCGACGGAGCCGGTCGACCTGGGGATTCATGCCGACGCCCCCGAAGATAACTGCCGAGCTGAGATGGAGTCCTTTGCCATAGGTGGCGACACTTTCCCCCACCTGCGCCGCCAGTTCGCGGGTCGGTGTGAGAACGAGGCCGCGCGGGCTCTTCGGGCGGGAACGGCCGCTGGAGAGACGCTGGAGCATCGGCAGAGTGAAAGCCGCGGTTTTCCCGGTCCCGGTCTGGGAACCACCCATGAGATCCCGTCCTTCGAGGATCATGGGAATGGACTGAGTCTGAATCGAGGTTGGCTCGGTGTAACCTTTGGCGGCGACCGCATCAGCAAGTTCGGCAACGAGGCCAAGTTTCGTAAATGACATGATAGAATAATTTTAGGGTAGTGGGTTAGGGCCGTGAAGCCCTGTCCGGCGTGACTTGATCAATCCGCAAAGCCGCCTTGAAAAGGGGTTCGGGGAGGGAACGGGCAAACCGCGTGCGAAGTTTTGCTTCACAACATCACGGGCTGACACATTGAAGAGACGTCATTCCCTTCCCCCGATCAATTCAGATGAGCCGTAATCCGGCTGGCACCCTGGACACGGCATCTTACCGAATCCCGACGACCGACGGAACACCCGTTTGGCTGCCTTGTCAACGCATTCCCAACCCGAAACCATCGGACGCCTGCATCCTCGGTTACTCCACTTTCTCCACTTCTGCGGCAAAAAACGGAGCAAGATCGGGCCGGAACAGGTCGTCGAGGCGGGCCGCCCGGTTCGCGTCCGCGTTGGCGCTGATGGGCACAAGGCGAAGCCGATAGCGAAGACCCGGCTCGAGTCCGGCACTCTTTTCGAGCTTTCTTCCGCGGAAGGCCCAGAGAAAAACGTAGATCTCCTCACCCTGAATTGCCGAGGCGTCCACTCCCCCGATGTCGCTGAAGACCGTGGAATAGATCGCCGAGGCATAGGGAGTCTGAGCCGGATCCTCAATCGTCGACCGTTCGCGCAAGGTCGCCGTGACTTCGATCACTCCGGCTTTTTCACCGGGACTCGCCGGGGTCTCTTCATTGAACGTGACCGAACGCCATTCAATTCCCGCCCGTCGCGCAGGAATCTCGGCTAGAAGGAGATCACGGGAGGAAAGCAGCCAGATTACCGTCTTTTTCCCCTTCAACTGATCTGCCGGCAAACCGGCAAAGGCTTCACGCACACCGGTCGCGCCTCCACCGTTGATGGCAATGGTATGGACCGTCCGGCCGATTGAGGCGGCAAAATGAGAACTGAATCCGGCACCTATAGACGTTTCGTTCTCTTTGCCAAAACCCAGCGATGGATCTTCGTAAATGTTCACAAAGCTGTCACCGAGGACAACTACTTCGGAGTTCGGATCGGACGGGAGCAGAGCTCCGGTCTCGAAATTAAGAACCCGATGCAGGGAGACTCGCTCAGGCGGAAACAATTTCTGATCCTTTCCGAGATCAAGCATGCCGGCGAGATCGCCCGTGTTCTCCCGCTCGATGGCTTCAAGACGCGTCTTGAGAGGGGCATCCGTTCCGGCGGTATTGACCCGCCGCGCCACTTCGCGGGCGACCGATTCCATGACCCCGGGCGTCCAGTGAGTATCCTGCTTCAGAAAGCGTGCCTTATCCGGGCCTTGTGCCTTGATTAGCGGAAAAAGATCGACCACCTCGATACCGTCCCCCGCGAGATCGGCGGTCACCTTCGCCAATTCAAGGAGAGCGGTACCCCCGTCCGGAAGTCCAAGACCTTCGCGACAAATCATCGGTTTAGTCGGGACCGGAACAAGGATCAATCTGATCTCACGCTTTGCCAGTTCCGCCGCAAACGCCTTGACCACCGGCACCGGGGACTGCCATTTCTGATCGAACCGCTCTCTCGCGACCGAGAGGGGTTCTCTGTAATAGGGACCTTTCCCATACACGGCCTCAAGATCCGCGCGATAATAGAGCCAGCCACCATCCCCGGCAAAAACCCGTTGATTCCCTTCGTTAAGAAAACGACTCATGCGGGCCTGATCCACTTTTCTCCATGCTTCGAGAAGGGGAAGCGACTTCGCTTTTTTCTCGAGAAAAACCAGCCAGTCCCGCAGTCCGGCCGGAGCGACCGCTGCCTCCTGCGCCCCCCTCTGACGCATGCTCGGGTCGAGGAGGGACAGGCTCGGAACGAGAATCATCAGCCAAAAAACCACAATGCCAATCCGGAGTCCGGTCCGACCGATACGGACCTCGTCCTCCGATACAATGTCTGCATAGGGATTCTTCATCTTAGAACTGGAAGTAGAGAAACGGATTAAATCCCTGGAGCCCCATCTCCCGGACGCTGATAAAGATCAGTCCGAACCCGGCGACCACCTTCCACCCGTTCAGGCGCTTGAGCCAGCTTTGGGTGTTCGGCATGAGCCAGGCCACGGCCGCGCAGGTGACTAACAGAACAATATTCGTCCGGGCGAAAACGACCGCACTCAGAATGGCGGTCGCTTCCCCGCCAGCCCCTTGTCCGATGAGGGCGCCGAGATAATCCACCGCGACCGTGATACTCTCCGACCGGAAAAATACCCAGGTGATGAGCAAAACGAGAAAGGTCATCGCCCACGCGAGACCACCCGGCAGAGACATCCTGACCCGCTCGCGCCACCAGCGTTCGAACGCGAGACAGAGGCCGTGAATCCCGCCCCATACGAGGAAAGTCCACTGCGCCCCGTGCCAGAATCCGCCGACGAGCATGACAAAGAGCAGGTTTGCGTAAGTCCGGGCCCGACCCTTCTGATTTCCCCCGAGGGGGATGTAAAGATAATCGCGGAGGAAAGTGGAAAGTGAAATGTGCCAACGCCGCCAGAAGTCCGTGAGGCTTTTAGCCTGATAGGGAGATTCGAAGTTTTCCACAAATCGAAAGCCCATCATCCGGCCCAGCCCGATCGCCATATCCGAGTAGGCCGAAAAGTCGAAGTAGATTTGAAAGGCATAGGCCAGAATCCCGGCCCAGGCGAGCGGTGTTGTGAGTGATCCCGCTTCGAAGCAGAGATCGGCGATCCTGCCCATGGGATTGGCAAGGAGGATCTTCTTGGCAAAGCCGTAGTTGAATCTCGTAAACCCCGCGACAAATCCCTCCGCCGAATGAGTCCGGTCTCTTAATTGATCCGCGATGGATCCATATCTTACGATCGGTCCCGCCACAAGCTGGGGGTACATCGAGACGGAGCAGGCAAAATCGACAAAGCTCCTCGCCGGTGCCGCGTGGCCCCGATAGATATCGATCGCGTAACTCATCGACTGAAAAGTATAAAAAGAGATCCCCACCGGCAGCACAATCTGACTGAGGAAGTCCGGAGCCTGCATCGTTCCGAATCCGAAAAAGGCACCGACCCGACCCACATTCTCGGAGAAAAAGACCGCATACTTGAAGAACCCGAGCAGGCTGAGATTCGACATCACCGAGACAATCAGCGCGGTCTTTCGTTTCGTCGCCGTGACACCCTCCCGGGAGATATATCTGCCGCACAGGTAATCAATGAGGGTGGACACCAGCATCAGGATCGTAAACCACGGATTCCACCACCCGTAAAAGACGTAGCTCACAAGGGTGAGCGTCAACGAGCGCCAACTTGCGGGCGATGCATAATAGAGCAGCAGCGCGATCGGCAGGAACCAGAACAGGAAAATTTGGGAGCTAAAAACCAAGCGGGCGGGATGGGGGGTAAAGGCGTTTAATTATTGCGAAAAGCGTCGTGCCGACAAGCTCCATATTGCACCTTTAACAGGTCCCTTTCGGAAAAGTGATGTAGGGCGCGCGAAGGTAATGCGGCTCAAGGGCGATGCCACTGGTTTCAAAACCCGAATCTCCGAACCGCAGAGCCAGCTTTTCTGCCGAGGGGAATGACAAACAGGTTTCGGGGATCACGCTGGTTACTTTTGGATCAGGCGTTAAGAAAGGAAATCCTCTTTCTCTCAGCGGATTGAGATATCCCTCCATTTCCCCGGCATCAATAAGTACCGGCTCTCCCTGCAAACACCGCCCCACTACTTCGGCGACGAAAAAACTACCTCTTCGCGCATCTCCAACCACGAAATAGGAATCCGACTCCGTGTTCCAGGCCTCAAGAGACGACCTCCCGGCGACCGGCAAACTCATCGCGATACTCAGTCCGTTCGCGACGGCAATTCCCACGCGGACGCCACCGTATGATCCCGGTCCTAGTCCCACGATGATTCCGGAAAGCCTGTCCCGGAACTCCTCCACAATGGACTCAACCGGACTGAAGATCACCGCATTGTGCGCCCGCTCAGTCGTGAAGACGGATTCATATGCGACGCACCCTCCC
>JAGNMT010000160.1 GCA_017991025.1 Verrucomicrobiales bacterium | reverse complement strand
CTCCCCCATCACGGCGACCGAGGCCATACGCGGAGAACACGCGATCAATCTCATCGCGAACACGACGGAAAACCTTCATTTGCGCCTCTTCGTCGCCTTTCGCGTGAGCAGGATCGTCGAAAGGCCAGTGATAACGCCTCACCTGACCGGGAAACACTGGACAAGCGGCATCCGCGTTCCCGCATACCGAGATAACCGTGTCAACGTCCTGAAAAAGAAACTCATCGAGCGACTTTGACCGACCGGAGGAGATATCGAGATCGACTTCCGCCATAGCCCGAATCGCGAGAGGATGCACATAGCCGCTCGGCTGGGATCCGGCACTTTCCACTCGCAATGAGTCGCCAGCTGCCTTCTGCAGGAGCGCCTCCGCCATCTGGGACCGACAGGAATTGCCGGTGCATAAAATCAATACAAGCGGACGGGTTCCAGAACTTCTCATAGCCGCTCAGGTAAAATGGACCTTCCAACTCTGTCAATCCATGGTTTGTTACCGCCTGCACATCTATGGAGCCCGTCCCACGTCTTCCTTCTGTTTTTAGTATGACCCTCGACGACTGGATCGCGTGGGCCGAGGCCAATGGCCAGACGAGATTCCGTGCGAAACAAATCGTCCAGTGGATTTTTGAAAAGCGGGTCAAATCCTGGGACGGAATGACCAATCTCAGCCAGGCACTCCGGGACCAACTTAGGAGCGAGTTCTCAATTGAACGCCTACCCGTCGTCCGTCTCACCGGATCCAAAGATACGACACGGAAATTCCTTTTCCGCCTGCACGACGGCCGACTCGTCGAGACCGTTAAGATTCCTGCCAATGTCAATTTTGACGGCGAACGCAGTGATCGTATCACCCTTTGCGTCTCGAGTCAGGTCGGCTGCGCATACGATTGCAAATTTTGCGCGAGCGGGTTGGCCGGATTCACCCGGAATCTAACCGCCGATGAAATTGTCGGGCAGGTCCTCGCGGCTGAGGAGGAGGCGGGGGAAGCGGTGCGAAATCTGGTTTTTATGGGTATGGGTGAGCCCCTCGCCAATCTAACCCAACTCACCAGGGCGATTGAGATCCTCAACGCCTCATGGGGAATGAACATTGGAGCCCGGCACATGACCGTGTCGACAAGTGGCCTCGCCCCCCAGATTGAGAAGCTCGCGCTCGTGCCCATCCAAATCCGTCTCGCGATCTCCCTTCACGGGGCAACCGATGAGGTGCGGAGCAAAATCATGCCGGTGAACGATAAATATCCTCTCAAAAGGCTATTCGAAGCGCTGGAAACATGGAGGAGTCACAAAAAGCAGAAGATCACCTTCGAGTATATTCTGATTGAGGGTATCAATGACAGTCTCGGTCAGGCGAAGTGTCTTGCGAAGCTGGTCCGATCCATGAACGCGAAGGTCAATCTCATTCCCTACAATACCGTCGAGGGACTTGAGTGGCGCCGTCCATCCGAAGCGGCGCAGGAAGCCTTCCTCGCCGTCCTCCAGAAGGCGGACGTCTTCTCCACGCTCCGACGGGAGAAAGGTCACGACATCGACGCCGCTTGCGGGCAATTGCGATTACAGGAGGAAACGGCGGAGGGGATTATCCAGGCGGCGGTGTAGCGGTTTAGATGAGTTTCCCGCCGCGACCCTTCACTTAAAAATCGCATCGATCCCCATGGCGCTCTTCCTTGCCAGCTTGGGAACGATCTTCGGTCGTGAGCGTTTCAGGACAAAATAGGCAATCGAGAGCAACCGCAGTCCGATGATCTTATCGATAAAACGGTAGGCGGGGGTCCTCCTCACGAGCCGGTTGAAGAAAAGAGCGATGTAGCGACTGCTTAGTTTGAAGGGTTTGAAATCCAGTTTCACCGTGTAACGATAGCGACTCCCCCTCGGGTAACGCTTTTTGTAGTGCTTTTTGGCCTGCTCGAGACGAGTCCGGATCTCTTCGTCGAAGGGCCTGAAAAAATACTCCCGGCCCAGAGCAATGATCCCCAGCGTGTACTCCATGTATTCGATGTCCTCCTCGGGAAGATGACACTGAAGCGCGAGCGAGCGCATACGCTTGATCTTCGCCATCGCCGCGTAACCGGCCCGGATCGAGACCTCACCGTCTTCCACAAGGTGATTCAGCATCTTTTTCAAAGAATGGGCTACAAAGATATGATGCCAGTAGACACCTAGCAGCGGTGGGATCCTGACACGACGGAGATAAAAGCGCTGGCGCGCAAAATCGGGCAGGTAGAGCAGTTGCAGGATGACTTCTTCTGAAAGACGCAGCAGCTCGATCAATGCCGCCTGATTCGTCACGTTGGGAAGATGCGAAAGGGCTTCTTCGACGAGCTCTCCGTGTTTAAAGAGACGCAAGGTCACAAAAGTATTGATCTCGGTCCAGATCGCGGAGGGATCGATAAAGGCAAGTCGCCGGAAAGGCGTCCAGCCTCCGGTCTGGCACCATACGGAGATACCGATCACATTCGGAGCTTCGCGCAGCTCGATCGCGAGTTGCTCGTAGTCGCCGCCGACAAAGCTGGGATATTCTCCGCAACCCTCGTATTCGCGGCGGGTCTGCAACTCAACGATCTTCGAAAGGCCGGTGACGAAGAAATTCCGGTTCAGCGAGAGGTAACGAAAGAAGTCAGACTCTCCGTACTTCATCGACAGCACCAGTGCCTCACTCGTGATACCTGCCACCGTTTTTTCGAGCGTTGCCTCGTGCCAGATGAGGTCGCCGACTTCGTGAGCACCCACCGTCCAGGTTCGAAAGATGCAACGCCGGTGGTGATGCTCAAAAACCGGGAGGATCGCCTTGAGGCAGCGGTTCACCATCGCCGGGCTGCGGAGGACCAGTTTACTGCGGAAATCCTCTTTAATATCGAGCCCGTCACTTTCCCCGATGCGCAGGACGACTCCGGCGACTTCCGGAAAATCCACAAAAAACCGATCAAGAAGACTCACGAGAAACTGCCGCTGCTTTCGCTCACTGTTGCCCAGCCGCTTTTCCAGTTCCGGTGTCAGCGTGAGGATATCCATCGTCAGATAGATATGGAGGCCCTCGGCAAGAATCACTCTGAACAATCCCCGAAACTCCTCACGATAAAGGGCAACCCGCGCATTGACCGACTCCTCGTAAAATTCGTGGTAGGCGAGATGAGGCAGGTCATCCAGAGTCACCCCGTTGTAGCCAATTCCCGAGACGCTCCGGCAAAAGGTCTTCATGTCGGCCCGGATTTTCACAAAAGCCTCGTGCAATTCTTCCGGACTCATCTCCTGAAACCGCATCCAGGGGAGCTTGGACCAATTGATACGAAAACGGTCATAACCCGGGAAGAAAGGGCCGATCGCGTCGATCAAGTATAGAGGGGAACTGAGCGCGGGTAAGATCACAGGGAAACAGATCCCTTAGCGCAAGGCCTTCCAGCCTGCAACGGCTTCCTCGGACGACCCCCATCTGCCCGGTATCGATTTCGTCACGCAAGCTCGGCCATTTCTTCCAACTGAGCGGTACCATCCGGACTCCTGTCTTCCCCCTGACTGGAAAAAAGACCCTTCCCCTTTTCCTCCGAATGCTTTATCCATCTCCCATGACCGTGAAAATCCCTTTCCTCCGTTTCCTGAAATGCCCAGGAACCCTTGCCGCGATCACCGGCATCGTGTTAACGACTACCCTTATCTCCCTCACTTCCTGTGGAGAGAAAGCCCTCGCCGTTACCGGCGAAAAAACAAAGATTGTTTTTATCGCCGGGAAAGTAAGCCATCCCTCGGGCCAGCATGAGTTTAATGCCGGAGCAATCCTTCTCGCCCGGGCCCTCAACGAGCAGAGCGGACTTCCCCTCGAAGTGAAAGTCGTGCACAACGGGTGGCCGGAAGATGAGGCCATCTTCGACGGAGCCAAAGCGGTCATCATCTATTCTGACGGCAACGCCAGTCACCCCGTCAACGGGCACGAATCGAAGATGGAGGAAATGCTCGCCAGCGGTGTCGGCCTCATGTGCATGCACTACGGCGTCGAGGTGCCTCCCGGAGAACTCGGCGAAAAATTCAAACGCTGGATCGGTGGTCATTATGAAGGGGGCTTTTCCACAAATCCGCACTGGACCCCCGAGGTGGAACTGAAAAAGGATCACCCCATCAGTCGCGGCGTCCCCGGTTTTAGAGCCAACGATGAATGGTATTACAACATCCGTTTCGCCGACCCAAAGACCGCCGAAGATATTCTCACCGGAATCCCGACCAGAGAACGCATCAACCGCTATATCCACTGGACACCGGACGGCGAAAAAGGCCTCGGCAAACGCCAGACCATGATGTGGGCCGTGGAGCGCGCCGATGGGGGGCGAGGCGTTGGATTCACTGGTGGCCACTGGCATCGGAACTGGGCCATTGATGATTTCCGTCGCGTCGTGCTTAATGCGATCGCCTGGACGGCCAAAATCGAAGTCCCTGAAACCGGTGTTCCCTCCGAGGCCGTGACCGAGGCGCAACTAAACGAGAACCTCGATCCGAAAAAGGAGATGGTGCATATCTCACTCCCTTCCGAAGCCGACCTCACCCAGCCTGCCGCCGAGCCGAAGGAATTTGGCTGGCCCGGGAAAAAGTGATCCTTTCACGCCTTGAGTGACCCCGCACCGCCCCCCGTCAAAATCGGCCTGCTCGACTCCGGAGTAGGGGGGCTTTCCGTTTTACGCGAAGTGCACCAGCTCCTTCCCGGAGCAGAACTCCTCTATGTCGGCGATTCGGCCTGGTGCCCTTATGGAACCAAAAGCTCCGAAGTGATTTGCAGGCGGGTTTTTGAAATCTCCGACTACCTTCTCTCTCACGGAGCAGGTATCCTCGTGATCGCCTGTAATTCCGCGACGATCCATGCGGTCGGGGCGCTTCGGGCGACCTACCCGATCCCTATCGTCGGAATGGAGCCAGCCGTAAAGCCTGCCGCCGAGCTGACCCGCAGCGGCGTCATCGGTGTCCTCGCCACCGAGGCCTCCATTGCCGGGGAAAAATTTCATCAACTCGTCAACACCCACGCGAGCGGTATTCGTGTCATCACCCGACCCTGCCCCCGCTTTGTCGAACTCGTCGAAGCGGGTCAGCTCACCGGTCCCGAAGTCGAGGACGCCGTCGATGAAGCCATCGCTCCGCTCCTCGAAGCCGGCGCTGATGTATTTGTGTTAGGTTGCACGCATTATCCGTTTCTTCGTAGAGTGATTGAAAGCCGCCTACCGAAAGGAACAAGCGTCGTTGACACCGGTCCCGCTGTAGCGCGGCGGGTGAAGAGCATCCTGCTCGCAGCAAACCCGGAATCCCGTCTGGATTCTCGAGCTTCGTCGATTCGTGTCGAGACCACCGGGTCCCTCGAACAACTTCAGCAAATCTTACCGCGACTTCTCCCCGGTCTTGCTTTCGAGATCGCTTCATGCGCCCTTTAAAGAGCACGGCGGACAACGGACAACGGACTGCCATGAGGGCATTTCATTGGTCGCATGAGAATCTTTAGCGCCGGGAAAGCACAATCCCATAGCGGTACGGCTCGGACTCCGCTCTTATCGTCCATCATACGAAAAACCGAATACTGAAACTTGCTTCAGGCCTCATCCTTCTAGCTCTCATTTCGAAGACCGATTTCGGCGACGACGGATCGGGAAACTGGTCCTGAACGACGCGGCCCCCGCGCTCTTCAAGCGCACTCGCGGATGGGTCAAAAGGAATTATCCTGAGTCCTCGCAAAGCTTGATTTCCCGGGTCAAACGGTCTATCTCCACCCCATGACCCCACAAACCACTGTCAGCATCCATCCCTACTTCAAACCGCATGCCGGAAAGCTCGCCGAGTTTATCGCCGGGATGCCCGCCTTCGTTGAACGGACCCGCAACGAGGAGGCTGTTCTCTTTTACGATTTCACGGTCTGTGATGAGATCGTCTTCTGCCGGGAAGCCTATATCGGGGCCGCGGGTGCTTTGCGACATCTCGAGAACGTCGGCGACCTCCTGGGCGAAGCCTTGAAAATTGCCGACCTCATCCGGCTCGAAGTCCATGGCGCCGCCAACGAACTCGACCAGATGCGCGAGGCGCTGAAGGATCTACCGGTGCAGTGGTATATACTCGAGACCGGACTAGAGAGATAAGCTCCCCGAATCAGTTCTTGTCACAGAACCTCGATTCATTGCACTATCGGCTTATGCGCATAGCCCATTGCCAATACGAATCGTGGTGCGGTGAGTTCGACCACAATCTCCTGCGTTTTTCAGAGGGCCTTTCCAGAGCCGATGAGGAACGGGCGGCGATTGTTTCTTTCCCCGAGTGTTTTCTCACCGGCTATCCGGATACCGAGGCCGAAGCCCGAAGCGGCGGATTTTCGCTGGACTCGGATGAAATGATGAAAGTTCTCAATACGTCGTCTCAGCATGAAGCGCTCGCCATTGTAGGCTTCAACGAAAGGCGGGGGGATGATCTCTACAACACGGCGGCGGTTATACATCGGGGACATCTGCTCGGGCACTATAGCAAGTGCGCTGCCTATCAGAAATTTCACCGGCAGGGACGGGACTTCCCGGTCTGGACTCATCAGGGAGTGACTTTCGGCGTCATCATCTGTGCCGACGGCGGCTACATCGAACCGGCCCGCATCCTCGCGTTGAAGGGCGCACGAGTGATATTCGCCCCGCATTTCAACTCCATTGCGGCGAACGGGCTACTGAGCCATTTCATGAAAGTACGGGCCGATCACACAGCGCGTGCGATTGAAAACGGCATTTACTTCGTGCGTGCGAACAACGTGATCCTTGATTCCACCAAGAGCGGCCTGACCCGGGGCGAGAGCGTAGGTTATGGCGACAGCTATGTGATGGATCCCGGCGGGGAGATCGTAGCGCGCAGCCGTCGGCATGTTGAGGATTTTGTCATCGCGGAGATCGACACAAGTGGCAAGCCGGACAGGGCTTGGGGCTTGGGGAAAAGCGCGTGGAGCTTTCAGGAGTTCGGTCCGATCTTAACTGAGGCCGCGCGAGGGGCGGGGGGGAAGGTGTGAGTCCGGAGCAGGGAAATGAGATCAGCGATCATTGCCAAATACGAAGATTCGCCGGTCAAACGGTTCCAGCTCGTGTTTGTGAAGTAGCCTGCATTCGCCCCGAACACGGAGAGCCGGATTATGCTCATTTTTGTGGGCGCGGGCAAAATTCAGCCAAGACAACGGGGTTTCCAACACGATAGAATGAACCGGGTCGTCCTTTAGTCTTTCCACCTTGTTTCACCCTCGAGTTGCGAGCCATCTTTTGTTCTTCTCTCTTTAGCCATACTCTCACATGCGCCACGAAATCATCCCCTCCTCCCTGTTTACCGAAAATCGGAAACGCCTCAAAGAACACCTCCCTCCCTGCTCGCTCGCGGTCATCAATGCGAACGACATCCCTCCGACCAATGCGGATGGTTCGACGATCCCCACGCCCAATTCGGATCTTTTCTACCTCAGCGGCATTGAGCAGGAGGAAAGCCTTCTCGTGATCGCACCGGACGCCCTCGATGAAAAGCTGCGCGAGGTGCTCTTTGTCCGCGAACCGAGCGCTCATCTCAAGACCTGGGAGGGCCACAAACATTCCCGGAGCGAGGCGCAGGCCATCTCAGGGATCAGGGAGATCAAGTGGCTGAGTGAATTCC
>JAGNMT010000159.1 GCA_017991025.1 Verrucomicrobiales bacterium | reverse complement strand
GAAGGCGTTCGATTTCCCACCAATCCACCCACAAGGCGAGCTCCGGCCCAATGCCGTTGCGTTTCAACGCTTCGGCGCGAACAAGTCCGCCTTGTGGATTGGTGTCCCAACTCCCTCTTTCTCGCAGATACATGGTGCGATTTTCTCGCGCAGCATTTCCCCGCGTCATCGCCAGCGGGATCTCAATGATCTGAGGATTTTCCATCGTCCCGGTCACTTCGTGCGTGCTGAGCACTTGTCCTCCGCTACGCGCATCGACTCCGAACTCGACAAAACATCGCTCCGGCGGCGCATCTTTTACCGCCGCCGCACGCACCCGAACCACGTAATTTCCAACGGGCCAACTGAACGGAACTAACATTTGGATAAAATTCACATTCAACTCAGCCGGATGCATCGTCTGCACGCCCAAATAAGCACCGGTCTCCACGTGCGGTTGTTGAAGATAATGTTCATGATACTTCTGCCATCCTTCCCCCAGGGAGCTATTGGCTAAATCCGCATCGTTCTCATTTCCCTTATCAAAACCAAAAGTAAAGGGATCCGGTGCGCCGGGGATGCGGGCCCATTCGCGCCGAAAGCGCGGCTCGTGATTTTTGACCTCTTCGCGAATTTTGGCGACGATTTCCGCATTCTCCGGTCGAGCCGCAGCGACTTCCACCGCCTTGACCCATTTCCCGGCACGATCCCTCGCATCAGCCTGATGCGCGACGTAATCTCTCACAATCGGCGTCCAGGTCTCCGCCTCGTAATGCTCTTTTTTCTCGACTGCGGCATTGGCCTGCCGCTCAAACGCTTCGGTCAGAGCCTCGCGTCCGAGCGACTGGTATTGCTCAAACTGATTTCCTGACATGAAGAGATTCGATCCGGATGTATCAAATCCGTCCGATGCGACATCGGATGGCAGTTCCGTCACGTTGATCGTCACCCCCAGCAATTCGCGCAAGGTGTTGCTGTATTCGCGGCGGTTCAATCGGCGCATTGTGATCACTCCCTTCTGATCTCCCAGCGCTTTTCGGGCGGCGACCATCGCGTTCGATAAATCATCGAGGAAATCCGTTTTCACCTGATCCGGCAACGGCTTCTCATCTTCCGGAGGCATATCTCCTGAGTTCAGCGCATTGAGCACCTGCTGCCAACGTTCGGCCGTCTGAACATCCGTGATCAAAAATGTCAAATCATCGACCCTGAATTTCCCCTTTTGCTTGTCCGCGTTATGACACTTCACGCAATGCTCTTTGAACAAAGCCTGATGCTGCTCGGGCATGATCGCCTCAGGTTTATTTGCCCGCGCAAACGGGGTCGAACCAACCAGTAAAATTGTAGAGAAAATTCCGGGAAAAAAAGTATTCATCAAAAACTCAAAATTCAGAACTACGGCGACTCAGCACGACCCTCACATCATCCAAAAACTGACCGGAAAACTCGACCGCCGGAGGTTCGCCTAGTGGTGGGACGGCACTGTGGTCACATACATGAATCGCGATCACCAAAAAACGCGACTCCATCGGAAGGCGCAATTCCGCCCTGCCGGTCTGCCATTGAGTTCCTGTATGAGAAAGTGGGATCCAACGGTGAACCGTCGCCAGGGTTTTCTCATTCAGATTGTTCTGCGTTTCTAAAAGTCTCTTCCATTCATCCGTTCCCGAAGGCAGCCTGCTCAGGGCGTAGATTGCAACTCCGCAAACAAACCGCCCCGGTTCGTCAAACGGAACCGATCCAAATGCCGATTCAACTGAAGCAATGGCGTCGTCGTTTGCCAGGATTGATTCATGACCGTGCAAATCGATCACCCGGTAAAGATCACCGACATATCCCACCGGGTTTTCTTTTCCTTCGTGATCCGCCCGCAAAAGTCGCAGCATGTGATCACCATCCTGTGGCGAAAGCCCATCCTGTTTCGTGACCACTTGCGTATAATCCCCGCTCCATACTTCAGGTTTCATCGGGATTCCCGTGACTTCAGGAGCTGCACCGGATTCAAAACTCTCATGAATCAGTGTCAGGATTTTCTGCCGTCCGGATTCCGATGCCGCCCAGATCGCAGAAGTGCAAAACACCCCGATCACCAACCCGGCCGCAGCCGCATAGACCGGTCGACTGAAAAAAATGGAAATCACCGTTCCCGTTTTTCGTTCAGACGGGGTTGGTTCGACGAACGAACCCTGTCGATTCACCGATCCAACAGGGTGCGGTCGTGACATCGCCGGGACTTCGGCGAGATCACGCAGCCCTTCCTCCATGGTCGCCAGAGAACGAAATCGGGCACGGGCTTCTGTGTCATTTTCGAGAAGACGATTCAATTCGTCCAGATTTGCAGGCGAAATTTCTCCGTCAAGATAATCACGCATCCGTTCGTGGTCTTGTTCCGTCATGATCGTTCAGGGGCTTCGGATTCATTGCGTAGCGCATCCTCGACACACTGCTCCAGGGTTTGGCGCAGCCGCCACAGTTGCTGGTAGAGGGCGTTCGCCTTCTTCCCCGTCTCCGTTGCGAGGGAATCGATCGTCGAACCGGGCTGATACGCAGCAAGAACCAAGCGTCGGCTCGCATCCGGAAGTTTCTCCAGACATCGCTGTAGAAGATTGAGCCGTTTCTCCTGTATGGAAGTTTCCTCAAGCGACTCCTCCAGCAAGAGATCGAAGACCTTTTCGTTCAAAACGAGTCGGTCGCGCGCATGTTTTCGGCGAAAAATCAGAATCTGGTACCGAGCGATCACGCAGGCCCAGCGGGGGAATTCATCGACATTTCGCAACTGCTCAAATTTCTCCCATGCAACGAGCGACACATCCTGCATGATTTCATCGACGTCCTGCGGTCGCGAAATCCCACTTCCCCGAATATACGCCCGCACAATGCGTTCATACTGCGTCAACGCGCGGACGAACGGTTTATGAAAATCAGAATCTGTGAGGGTTTCAGACATCGAGACGCCAAAGACAACCGCACTATCCGGATTCTTACGGAATTCGCTGAAATATTTTTGAGGAGATGGTTTTCGGTTCGATGTTTCATTCCGGGATCAATGCAGCGCAGCCAATATCATCGCAAGAGCCTGGAGTTTACGACCGGACCGGAGTCAAAAAATGCCACGTTCTGGATCACGAACTCACCCAAACCTCACGATCTCAAGAGCCCCCAAGACCTCAAAGTCCTTCGCATTGTTCGTAATAATCCTTGTCACCTTTGCGTTTCGAAAAGAAACGGCGAGCATGGTATCCAGCAACCGCTTCCTTCCCAGTTGATATTGGCGGAGCCAGACGAAGAAATCAGAAACGGAATTCCCGTCGGGATAGACGCGTACGACTTCGGCTGCTTGCCACCACTGCTCGGCGCGCGAAATGGCATCCGTTACGACCAGTGGAACCGGCATTCTCTTCGGATCGGTTACGATGTGGATGAACTCGGCCAAGGTTTGCGGAGCAATCGCAAAATCGTGCTCGTCCGCCAGTAGCTTTTGCAGAAGCGCATCGGCTGACCGGTGGAAGGGGTGATCTACAATCTCGCACGCCACCAGAAAATCGGTATCGAGGCCGTAGGTCATCCTTCCAATGGTTCATCTAGCATTTCGCCAAGGATATCATCCTCACTCGTAATCGGTTCGATCGCTCCTCCAACGCTCGTCGGTCGACGATCCCGCAAGCTCGTCTGGCGCATCATGTGTTGCTGCCGGTATTCCTCCATCGCCTCGCGGATCAACTCCGAGGTCTTGCGATCGACTTTTGCAGCGTAGGCTCGAAATTCGTCGTAGACCGGCTCAGATACATTCACCGTGATCGTTTTCATACATCGAATCTAATGTATGGGTCTTTTTCTTGCAAATTCTACTCTTCAGTGATTCCCGCATGACATCCGGAACCCCAACACGGCATGAAGCCCTCGATAGACTCTTCGGAGGTCATTCACCTGGAGCGGCTTTTCGACTGGACATCTTCCGGTCCGCTCGAAGAGCCAGCGCGATCCGGGAGCTTCGCTGAGCCTGACGAGGGCTTTGGCCCGTACCACTTCGTCGGGAAGAGCTTCCAGAAAGTCGACAACTTGCCGGGCTCGATAGCGACCGGGGAGCGGGATCTGACAACCGGTGAAGCGATGAGAAAGCTCATGTTCGTGATCCTGATCACATTCCCGGCCCGGAGGAATCCGGAGAGAACGGTTACAGGGAGTTTGGGTGGCAAAGATGGTAAGAGAGTTTCCATGGGGAATTTTGATCAACTCGAAATTAACGCATAATGCTTGCAATAAAAATTAATGCAAGTGTTATGCGATAATGTTTTTACCTGGGTATTTCTCAGCCAGCGAACACAACGTCATTGTCACCGGGGCTGATCCGGAACGAACGATTATCCTGTCCCTGGCTTCGTGTCCCTGGCTTCGAAAATACTGTCCCTGGGTCCGAAAATAGCGAATCCCTCCTCATTCCAACTTTCACTACGGCGTAGCAATCCCTTCGCGAGTCGGGGCGATGCTTGTCCGTTAGCAAAACCGGCGTAGTCAGCGGCAGTATGGTCTAGAACCACGCGGTATAGAATTGCGGCGCGGCGGCTTTTGTGTTCGACAAAGTCCAGTTTTCCGGTCCGTCGGGGACCGAGTTATCAGTGTGTTTTTACGAATTTGACAGGGTTGGGAGGGAAGGGGAACCGGGTTGAACCGGTCGAGACCGAAAGGCGGGGAAGGGGGGGCGCCGTTCGATTCGCTTGGCTATCCGGGGCGAAGTAACAGCGGGAAAATACCTCCCACAAATAAATATTTGCTTATTTCGCGAAATTGACAAATATTGTTTCATGCCTGTTGAAGCTCCTCCCTCTCCGACCTCTGCCGCCGACGTCTTCAAAGCCCTCGGTCATCCCGCCCGCGTCGCCATGGTGCGGCGGCTGGGGGAGGGAGAATGTTGCGTTTGCGACCTGGTGGAGACGGCCGGCCTCGGTTGGTCCACCGTCTCGCGTCATCTCGGTGTGCTCCGCGAAGCGGGTGTGGTCGCGTATGAGAAGCGCGGGCAACAGGTCTGGTACCGACTCACCCTGCCGTGCGTGATCCGCTTTCTCAACTGTCTCGAAGCTCCCGGCGATCATCCCGACTGGACGAAACCCGTTGATTCCGGCTGTTGTTCCTGAATTCCAAACCCTTTGTCGTTCCTTTTTCTATTTCCGTCATGAACCGCTCCCGCGAACTAAAGATCGCCGCCGCTTTGCTCGCCGTCTTTCTCGTATTCTACTTTCTGCCTGTCGGGACGCCGCGATTCGACGGGGCGGTAACCGAGGCGCTTGAGTTGACGAAATGGTATGCACGAGAGCATGTGGTGCTGTGCCTTCTGCCGGCCTTCTGGATTGCCGGTGCCATCGCTGCCTTCGTTTCCCAGGGCTCAGTGATGAAATGGCTCGGACCCAAGGCACCGAAGCCGGTTGCCTACGGGGTCGGCGGGGTGTCCGGGGCGATTCTCGCGGTCTGCTCCTGCACTGTGTTGCCGCTTTTCGCGGGGATCTACCGCATGGGCGCGGGACTCGGTCCGGCGACTGCATTTCTCTACTCCGGCCCGGCGATCAACGCGCTCGCGGTCATTCTCACCGCCAAGGTTCTCGGGGTTGAGATCGGCATCGCGCGTGCGGTCGGAGCGGTGGTGTTCAGCGTGGTGATCGGATTGATCATGGCCTTTCTCTTCCGCAAAGAAGAGCGGGAGAAAGCGGCGAAAGCGATGCACCTGCCCAACGACGAATCGGCTCGTCCGCTCTGGCAGACGGCGAGCTTCTTTTTCTCCATGGTCGGCTTCCTCGTCTTCGTAAACTGGGGCGAGCCGCAGGGCGAAGGCGGGCTTTTCGCCGCGATCTACGCTGCGAAATGGTGGCTCGCCTCGGGCTTTGCCCTCGTTTTCGCTTTCGCCCTGTGGCGTTGGATCGGAGTGCGCGGGCGGGATCTCGCGCTGGTCATCGCCGGTGTGACCGTGGTCGCCCTGCTGCCGGGATCGCACGCCACCTGGATCGTGCTGGCCGGAATTGCTGGTCTAGTCTGGCTCACGGCCGGCCGCTGCGGCGAGGCGGGCGAGTGGTTCGACCAGACCTGGGCTTACACGAAGATGATCCTGCCGCTTCTCCTCGGCGGTGTGCTCGTGGCCGGCCTGCTCCTCGGGCGTCCCGGCAACGAGGGCCTCATTCCCGCGGCCTGGATCGCCAACTCGGTGGGCGGAAACTCGCTCGGGGCGAATGCCTTTTCCTCCGTCGCGGGCGCGTTCATGTATTTTGCCACCCTGACGGAAATCCCCATTCTCCAGGGACTCCTCGGCAGCGGCATGGGCAATGGTCCGGCACTCGCTCTCCTCCTCGCTGGACCGGCGCTCAGCCTGCCCAACATGCTGGTGATCCACTCGATCATCGGCGGAAAGAAGACCTTCGCCTATGTCTCGCTCGTCGTCGTGATGGCGACCTTCTCCGGCTGGCTCTTCGGCGTCTTCTTTCCCGGCTGATTCTCTTTTCCACCCCACTACACAAACAACATCCACCCACTCCAACCATGAAGAAAATTCAGATCCTCGGCACCGGCTGCGGCAAGTGCCGCCAGCTTGAATCCAATACCCGCGAAGCCGCCGACGCGCTCGGCATCGACTACGAACTGGAGAAAGTCACCGACATGATGCGTTTCGCCGACTTCGGCGTCATGATCACGCCCGCCCTCGTCGTCGACGGCGAGGTCAAGGTCTCCGGCAAGGCTCCTCCGTCTTCCGAGATCGAAGCCATGCTGGGCGATGACTGATCGTCGCGATTCACTCTTCGATTTACCCAATCCCATTCCCGACAGAGCCATGAAAACCATCGCAAAAACCCTCCTGCTTGCGCTCGCCTTCGCCGGTCTCGGCTACTGGGCCTGGGGGAAGATCGCCGGAACCGGTGACTCCTCCGAACCTGCCACCGCCCATGCCACCTCGACCGGCTCCATATCGGTGACCTCCTCACCCGAGGCGCCGGTCGTGGTCACCTATTTCAGCTCCGACGTACGCTGTGCGACCTGCCTCAAGATCGAGGCGCTAACCCGCCGTGCCGTCGAGGAACGCTTCGCCGGTCCGCTGGCGAAGGGACAGATCGCCTTCCAGATCCTGAACATGGACGAGGAGGAAAATGCTCATTTCGTCGATGACTACGAACTCGCCTTCAAGACCGTCGTGATCCGGGGCGACGCGCATGCGGGCGACGCACATGCGGGCGACGCGCAGAAGAATGCCACAGACGAGAAATCCGTCGAGCCGTGGGTGAAGATGGACGAGGTCTGGTCGCTCACCGCGAAGCCGGACGAGTTCATCGACTACCTCGCCGCGGAAATCGGCCGCCGTCTTCCCGAGGCGGGCTGAGCCATTCTTTTCTCAAACGGTCATGGAAATCGCCACCCTGCTCACCGCGCTCTGGCTCGGCATTGTCACCTCGGTCAGTCCGTGTCCCCTCGCGACAAACGTGGCCGCCGTCTCCGTGCTCGCCCGCCGGATCGATGACCGTCGCCGCGCCCTCGCCGGAGCGGTGCTCTATACCCTTGGGCGAATGTTAGTCTACATTGCTCTCGCACTCATCGTCCTGGCCGGTCTCGCCTCCATGCCCGAGCTCTCAGGCTTTCTCCGCCGCGAGATCCTGCCGCTGGTCGGGCCGGTCCTGATCCTCGTCGGGCTCGTCGTTCTGGGCTGGAT
>JAGNMT010000158.1 GCA_017991025.1 Verrucomicrobiales bacterium | reverse complement strand
GCGAACGCCCCCTTGAACGGACCGAATCCCGCGTGATTCAGCGAGATGGGCAGCAGCCAGTCGCCGTTGCTGAGGACAGTGGGTTTGTTCAGCGTGAAGCCGTGCCAGATGCGCTTCGGCGCGGACCACACGGACTTGTCGGCATCGGGCTTCTCGCAAATCGCGGCCCACACGCCGGAGCGTCCGTCAAACTGCGCCATGGACTGGTTGAAGAAAATCCACAACCGCCCCAGCGGATCGGTCCACAGATTCCCCACGAGCACGCTGCGCGGCATCGGCAGCTTGTCCGATTGTCCGTCGATCACGAGAACCGGCTTCGACCACGTCTCTCCATCGTCATCGCTGATGGCGCAGACGAAGAACGCCTTCGCCCCATCCTCACCCGCCACCCAGCAGGCCCACAGCCGACCACCCGGCGTACGGGCGATGCCGATGGTCATTCCGTAGGCGAGCTGGTCGTAATCATACTTCGGCAGTGGCGATGTGTTCAGCTTTGGTGGGATCAACGCAAGGTCCGCGACCTTCTCCATCACTTCGATCTCAAACACGCGTCTCTGCTCCGGGTTCATCGCGGTGAACTTCTCCTCGGGTTGTTGTCCGAACGCGGACGAAACAACGAGCAGACAGAGGATGGCGAAGGCGTGGAGGGTTTTCATGTAGGTAAGGCGGAGGAATCGTCTGCCGAGTAGGCTCCATCATGACAGTTTGAAAGCCACAGGATATCTTAATATCGCATAGCAGGGCAAATTTGGCGGGTTATGATAACACCTATCATGTCCTCGCCCTCCGTCACGCTCAAAGATATTGCCCGCGCTGCGGGAGTGTCGGTAATGACGGTGTCTCGGGCGCTGCGCGGGGCCCCGAAGGTTTCCGCTGAAAAGCGGCAACTGGTGTTGAGAGAGGCAAAGCGACTCGATTACCAGCCCGACCCGCATCTGGCAAGAATGATGGAGGTCGTGCGAGGAAAAAAGGCGACCCGCCTCCGCGCGGTCATCGCCTTGGTCCGTGAGTATGTGCCTACGGACGATCTCCTCGGGCCGTCCTACCAATACGTCCCGCTTGATCCGATCCGCGAGCGGGCGCGTGGGTACGGCTACGAGGTGGAGGAATTCTGGCTCGGCCGCGACGGACTCAGTCCAAAAAAGCTTGGCAAGATCCTCCATGCCCGTGGGATCGAGGCGGTCATCGTTTCGCCGCAAAGCTCGCGCCTCCTCTGCGCCGAGGTCGACTACGGGTCTTTCGCCGCCGTTACCTTCGGCTACGCAATGCGGGAACCGGCGCTGCACATGTGCGCGGGCAATATGATCCTCGGGATCCAGACCGCGGCCGAGGAATTGAGCAGGCGCGGCTACCGTCGCATTGGCGTTGCGGTGACCCAATGGATCGTGAATCGCTCACAATTCGGCTACAGCGGAGGACTCTTCCATTTCCAGCAGAGCCTGGTTCCGGAAGACCGTGTCCCCCTCCTCCTTCTCCCTCACAACCGCATCGAGCGCGGGTTTGCCGCCTTCGCCGGTTGGATGGAGGAAAACCGGCCGGACGTGCTCATTTCCTTCGACACGCACGTGCCGGGTTGGCTCGGGAGACTCGGCCTGCGGATACCCGAAGATATCGGCTTCGTCGTTCATGACTGGACCCCTGCGATGGAGAACTACGCCGGCATCTACCAGCGCCGCGACCACCTCGCTGCCTCGGCCGTCGATCTCATCGTGACCCAGTTGTCGCAGCACGAGCGAGGGGTTCCGGCCGTGGCGAGACAAATCATGATCCCGCCGCAGTGGATTGATGGCCCGAGCGTGCGCCCCTTCGGCTGATAACGCCTTTCAGAGGTCCATCCCGGGGCGCCTGTATCTGCCCACCTCGCCAACGCCAGGAGTTTTCTCAATGGAAAATATTAGAAATACTTGCTAATTGTCATCAATTATGATATTTATTATAAATATAAAATCTGAGTTGTGCTATGACTCTCTCCTTTCCACAGCCTCATTCGGTATTACCAGCCGGACTCCTTTTTGCCCTGCTTGTATTCGAACCAGCGCAGGCGGGTCTTTTCCAGCAGAAGCGTCCACCAGCTCCCCAGCCGAGTCCTCCGCCACTGCAACAGATCACTCAACTCCCGGTTCAGAATCCGTATACCCAGCCGCCGGCACAGCCCTTGCCCGAGACAGTTGTCTATCAGCAGCCGGTCTATACGCCACCTTCCTATGCACTCCCCTTCGAAGGCTACCGCTATCAGCGGAGCGAAGGCCGCCCGAAAGGGTCTTTTTTCGGCAGCAGCAAACCCTCGGAGGAAATGCTGCAATTGCTCGCTGTGATCCGCGCCCGGGCCGAGCAAATTTCCAAATTCGGTCTCCCCTACGTGTTTGGTGGCGACCATCCCAGCGAAGGCGGCATGGATTGTTCGGGCACGATGCAGTATATGCTTTCGGACATCGGGTTCAAAGACATTCCCCGGACGAGTTTCGACCAATACAGCTGGCTGCGCAAAAACCGGACGATGATCCACACGAAGACGATCCCCAATCAAATGGGCGGACGAAAAGGGATCAAACCGGGCGATCTCATCTTCTGGGGCGGCACGTATGATTCCGGGCACAAGGTCTCCCATGTCATGATTTACCTCGGTCAGGGGGGTGATGGCACCCACTATATGTTCGGTGCCCGGGGCAAAAGCAAACAGGGCCTCCATGGAAGCGGCGTCGATGTTTTCAAACTCGAATCAGGCTACCAGAAGAGTCTCATTGGCTTCGGCACTCTCCCGGGTGTGTCCTGATTTCAGAATCATTGTCAGGAGAGAACCCGCAGGGCCTCCTGCGCTGCCCAATAACCGCACATCCCGTGGACCCCGGCTCCCGGCGGAGTTGATGATGAACAAAGAAATAGATCCGGTGCGGGGGTCGTATGGGGTTTTAGACGAACGAGCGGGCGGGTCAACAACTGGCGCCAGTCCGGAACCCCACCGACAATATCACCTCCGATGAGATTGGGGTTATAACGCTCGTAGTCGACACAATTCATCGTATGGCGAGCAAGGACACAGTCGCGGAAACCCGGTGCAAAACGCTCGATCTGATTTTCCATCGCCTCTGTCATGTTCCTCGTCGATCCGGACGGCACATGGCAGTAGGCCCAGAAAGTATGTTTCCCTTCCGGGGCCCGTGAGCCATCGAAAAGGCTCTGTTGAGCCGTTAGAACGAATGGCCTTTCGGCATGGATTCCAGCGTTCACTTCGCGTTCAGAAATGGCAATCTCGTCGATGCTTCCACCGACATGCACCGTCCCTGCCCGGCGACAGGCGTCCGACAACCAGGGAACCGGTTCACTTAACGCATAGTCAATTTTGAAAACCCCGGGACCGTGGCGGTAGCTCATGAGCCGGTCGCGATAATTGATCGGAAGGCGGCCCCCTGCGATCTTTACAAGAGCAGCGGGACTCGTATCGAACAGGTAAACCCGAGCCCGGGGTAGATCGTCCATCGTCTCAATCCATCGACCCGTCTCGATCCGGCCTCCGAGCGATTCCAGATAGGCCGCAAGAGCCCCGGTGATACGACTCGATCCGCCGCGGGCGATCGGCCAGCCGCAGGCATGTCCGGCGAGCATGAGCATTAACCCGATGGCATTGGTGGCGATGTTTCGATCCAGAGGCAAGGCGGAATGGGCGGCGTTTCCCGCGAGGAGCGCCCTCGCATTCTCATCACTGAACCAGGCCCTCGCTGCCTCCAGTGAAGAGGGCAGCGCCCTCAGGCCAAACTGCATCAACGCAAGAGGATGGTGGGGAATTTGTGGCGGTGCGAGGAGAGCCGCCATCGTCTCATCGAAAGACTTCATCAGCGGCGCAAACAGAGTCCGGTAGGCCCGTGCCGTTGCGGCATCAAATTGTGCCGCCGTCGCGTCCACTGAACGCAGGAGCACCGCAGTGGTTCCGTCATCTAACGGATGCGCGAGCGGGATCTCAGGGTGAATCCACTCCAGGCCGAAATCACCGAGCGGAAGTGTTTTCAAAAGCGGCGAAGCCAACCCCATCGGATGGACCGCCGAACAGACATCGTGATAAAATCCTGGCAAAGTCAGCTCGGTAGTGCGGGTGCCGCCTCCGATCTGGTCGTGCCCCTCGATCACGAGAACCGACTTTCCCTCACGGGCGAGCACAACCGCTGCGGCAAGCCCATTCGGACCGGAACCGATGATCACCGCGTCGTAAATCTCGTTCATTTGGAAAACCATTACCCTGGCCAAACAAAAAATCGCCCCCGGAAACCGAATTCCGGGGACGACTCAAATTCTTTACCCGGCGGGAAGCCGGATCCGCTCAAAGCTGTCCACAATCCTCAACCACGATGGCCTTGGAAGTCTTTCCGGAGCGAGCGCCGTAGCCCTCGATCGTTTTCACGATGTCCATGCCCTCGACCACCTTGCCGAAGACGACGTGGGCCTTGTCGAGCCAGTCGGTCACCGCCGTGGTGATAAAAAACTGGGATCCGTTCGTGTTCGGGCCGGCATTGGCCATGCTGAGGATCCCCGGTTCGGTGTGTTTGAGCTGGAAGTTCTCATCATCAAACCGGCGACCGTAGATCGACTGCCCCCCAGTGCCATCACCGCGGGTAATGTCACCGCCCTGACACATGAAACCGGGAATGACCCGATGAAACGGACTGCCCTTGAAGGTTATACCCTTTTCCCCGGTGCAAAGCGCCCGAAAGTTTTCCGCTGTCTTCGGCACCACGTCGGAACGTAGTTCAATCACAATGCGGCCCAGCTTTTCTCCGCCTGCCGTCATGTCGAAAAAGACACGGGGAAGGGCTTCTTTATTTTCACTCATAAGTAATCAAATTTTCGCGGTAGGAATTACTCAGCAATCACTTTTGCTGACTGGATGACAACCGCTTCTTCAGGCACGTCGTCCATCTCCGCCTCCCTGGTACTGTCACCGGCGCGGGCTTTCAAGACCTTCGTTGTCGTTGGCAGTTTTGCGATCTTATCGACTACGTCGAGACCTGCGACCACTTCTCCAAATACCGCGTATGCCCAATCACCCCCGGAGACATAGTCCAGGTTATCATTATCGCCGTGATTAATAAAAAACTGGGCCGTGGCACTGTGTGGATCGGGAGTACGGGCCATCGCGACGGTTCCACGCGTATTCTTGAGCCCGTTTTTACACTCGTTCTGGATCGATGCCTTCGTCGGCTTCTGCTCGATGGAGCCGTCCTTTTTCAATTCAAATCCTCCGCCCTGAATCATAAACCCCGGAATAATCCGGTGGAAAACGGTCCCGTTAAAAAAGCCGTCGTTCACATAGCCGAGGAAGTTCTTCACCGACTCGGGAGCTTTCTCCTCATTCAGTTCGATCGTGATATCACCCTGGTTGGTCTTGATAAGCACTTTCGGCCCGGCCAAGGCCAAGGCTGAAGCGCCAAAAAGAAGGGCAGTGGAGAGGACAAGGGATTTTAGAAGCATCTGGCAATACGGGGTAGTTATTTGGAAAGGGGCCGGACAGGATTTTCCCCCGACCGGAAGGGAAGTTCCGCGATGGGTGAATTGAAGTCAACTTTTCCCGTCGCTGCCTGCATAATCGAAAAAGACCGGAACGGTTTTGGAACTTCAAGGAGCAGGGTCGCCCCCGGCCCTGTTGGTGCAGAACGTGCTTCCACCGGGAAAGAGGCTCAAGCCTCCACTCCAACCTTCCGCCCTGCGAGTGTCGTAGCGCCTTAACGAAGAACCAAGCACGAAGTACCGGGAACCACGCCTCCGGCGCCCTCCTCAAGGCACCTTCACGAGCGCCTCAGCCCACCGCTGAAGAGCCAAATCGTCGCTCGCCAGGTCGGCCGTGATCACATTTACGCCCGGAGAAGCGCCAGCGGCTACTGCTATCGCAAAAACAACCTTTCCCCGCCCCCGCGCCGGAATTTTCACCGCGGCCTCGGCCTTCTCCGCACTTAGCCCCTCCGGCAAATGCAGCGAAACCCGCACCTCCCGCTCCCGGGTCGAATGATTCCACAACTGTAACTCAAGCGCGCCGCTCTGCCCTACCTTCAGTTCCTGTCCGTAGGGATAAAACGAGGCCCAGCGCTCATCGATCGCAAAATTGGGGTCATCCCACGGCGTCAGGTCGGCAATCATGTCGCGGCGTTCCGCATAGCGCTTTTCGAGCAAATCGAGCCGCTCGTTTGAAAAACGGAACAGATGGGGAATGTGCTGATTGACCATCCAGGAACCCTCCGGCAGCGCACGTACCTTTCTTAAGCACAGGAAAAAGCCCGTGTCCTCGCGCATCAGATTGCGATTCATCAGGCAGTAATCATCAATACCTGAAGGGGAAAACGAGTCACCGATAAAGAAAACCGGGGCATGGTCTTTCCGATCCACGAGGAGGGCCCCGTGATTGTACATCTGACCGGGAAAAAACTGCGCCGTCAGCCGGTAGTTCTTCCACGGAAGCACCTCCCCATCGGCCAGCGTCGTCACATGGTCGACGGCATTGGGAGACAGTCCCGGCAAAAACCAGGCGCCGGGGTGCAATAGCGCATCGGCCACTTCAGCCACGGCATAGACCGGACAGCCGAACTCCCGGGCGGCTTCCGCGACCGCTGCGGTGTGATCGTTGTGGGTGTGCGTTACAAAAATGCCGTCCACCCGGGTCATGATCCCCGACGCGAGAGCCTTTCTCAACTCCTCCAGTGGCCCCTTGCCTCCGCAGTCGAGGGCAAAACCCGAACCGTCGTCAGCGAGGAGCAGTTTAGTCGTTCCGAGGTGCTTACACCAGTCCGGCAGATCGATATGCTCACTGTAATCCATCAGCTCCACCTCAGCCCCTTCACCCAGAACAAGACGGCCTGCTGCCGTGAGCCGTTCCTCTTTAAAATACCAATTTAATGCATTGGTGGAGAGATAGTTAAAATAGATCTTACGCACCCTGTCTATTAGCGAATTAATGTCCTTTTGCGGCTCAAAGACAAGTTCCCCGTGAATCGGAACGAGCATATCCGGCTTCTCCGCCGCGAGCTTCTCCAGACTCTTAACCAATTGCCCGAGTCGACCACCGTATCCATGATAGCCTCCGATCTTGGCCTCCGGAATCGCCTCTTGAAAGCTGTAGAGATCGGGAACACGGCCACCCGCAAGGATGAGATCACCGGTAAAGGCGATCTTTTTCCCGGCAATCTCCGTCAGATAGGTGACCCCCTCACGGGTATAACCGGGCGTTTCGAGAACCCTGAACGTCAAGCCGCCCGGACCCTCGACGATGTCCCCGTCCGCGACCGGGAGAGACACCTCGAGCGCCCCGGTCGGCAGTCGCGTCACCTGTTGATCATAATAGTCAAATCGCTTCAACCACCAGGCGTCCCAGTGTTTCGCCGGATCGGCGAGAAAGTCAGCGACCGCCCGGGGAGCGACGATTCCTCCGCTTTCTCCCTTCGCGAAGCGGGCAAACTCCGTCACGTCGCTTCGCAGATGAGTCATCAACACAAAATCTGCCTCTGGCGCTCCCCCACCGTAAATCGCGACCCGCTTACCCTCTCGCTCAATTCTGACCGAGTTCAGCGGCCCTTTCACGAAATGAACCTCCTCCGGCAGTTGCGCGCACAGGCTCGGAGAGATCAAGATCGAGAGCATCAGGAGGCCAAATAGTCGTTGCATGAAGGAAAGAGTGAAATAGTTCCTCATGAAAGGCAAG
>JAGNMT010000157.1 GCA_017991025.1 Verrucomicrobiales bacterium | reverse complement strand
GAGTGGGATGCTGCGATCACTCCGACCGCGGACGGATTCTACTTCGGCGATCAGGAGGAGATGGGCCTCGGCGCCCGCGTCTCCACCGCCATCACCGAGAAGAACGGAGGCATCATCACCAGTAGCTCCGGTCTCACCACGGCAGCGAAGACCTGGGGACAGCCCGCGAAATGGTGTGACTACTCGGGCGTCATTGACGACCGCCGTGCCGGTGTCATCATCATCCCCGATCCCGGGAACCCGCAGCCCAGTTGGTGGCATAACCGCGACTACGGCTTCTTTGCCGCCAATGCCTTCGGCCGAAAGGCCATGACCCAGGGTGAGACCAGTCGAATCGATGTGAAGCGGGGCGAGACTTATCGGATTAAGTATGCGGTGATTTTGTATGCGTTGGAGAAGGGCGACAAGATCGATTTGAAGCGACTGGCGGAGTGAGGGTAGCTTTCGATTACCCAAAATCCAGATTTCAAGTTTCAGGTTCCACCTTCAAAGTTGAGATCCCGAGGCGCTACCCCGAAATGCGGCGGGTTTTCGCTTGTGACAGACAGGGGAACTCCCGTATTCTCCCCATCATGACCTCCCGATTGACCTGTCTCATTCTCTTCCTTTTCGCCTCGGTAATCACGAGAGCCGCCAATTTTTCGGACATCCCGACCGAACCGACCGATGGCGATTCCATGCTCGCCGACTACTTCGCTCGCGAGACCCGCCGGATCACGACTCGCAACGCGACCTTTCTGGAGAATACAACCGACTGGCCTCGTGCTCAGGCAGATCTGCGTCGCCAACTGTTTGAAATGCTGGGACTTCAACCCCTCCCGGCCCGCTCCGACCTGAAAGCGCAGATCACAGGAACGACCGAGCGCGACGGGATCATCGTCGAGAACATTACCTTCCAGTCGCGTCCGGGACTTTATGTCACGGCGAATTTTTACCGCCCGGCAAAGCAGGACGGCCCTCTGCCGACGATCCTCTATGTCTGCGGCCATGGTAAAGTGAGCATCGATGGTGTCAGCTACGGGAACAAGACTTCCTACCAGCATCACGGCACCTGGTTCGCCAAAAACGGATACACCTGCCTGACGATCGATACGCTTCAACTCGGAGAGATCGAAGGCATCCATCACGGCACCCACAACCTTGGCCGATGGTGGTGGAACTCGCGGGGCTATACGCCCGCAGGCGTTGAGGCCTGGAACTCGATTCGAGCACTCGACTATCTCGAAACCCGTCCCGAAGTCGATAAGGAGAAATTCGGCGTCACCGGCCGTTCTGGTGGCGGAGCCTATACGCTCTGGATCGCAGCCCTCGACGAGCGGATCAAGGTTGCTGCGCCCGTCGCCGGAATCACCTCAATGCAGAATCACATCGTCGACGGCTGCATCGAAGGGCATTGTGACTGCATGTTCATGGTCAATACTTACCGTTGGGATTTCCCTGTTTTAACCTCATTGATAGCGCCGCGTCCGCTCATGATCCTGAACACGGACAAAGACCTCATTTTCCCACTCGATGGTGTCGTCGATGTCTACCAGAAGACCCGCAAAGTCTATGAGGCCATGAACGCTGGAGACAAAATCGGCCTCGCCCTGTATGAAGGCGCACATAAAGACACGCAGCCGCTTCGGGTTCCTGCCTTTCACTGGTTCGAGCGGTATCTCAAGGGCAACGACGTCGGTGATGAACTCGCGGATACAACCGCCCCGAAGATTTTCGAACCGGCTGAACTGAAGGTGTTCGACAAACTCCCCGAAAATGAACGGAATACCTTTATCGATGAATACTTCGCGAAACGCGTGCCTGAAACGTTCATCGTTCCTGACTCTGCATCGGACTGGGCGGCTGAAAGAGCGCTCATTCTCAATCGTCTACAAAGTCGCTGCTTCCGGGGATGGCCCGCAGCCGGTGAAGACCTCAGCCTTTCCGAGGATTTTCGGGAGGAGAAGGACGGGATCGCTTTCAGCCGGTGGACCTTTGATAGTCAGGCTGGGGTCCGACTTCCCTTCTATCTGGTGCATCCGTCCGGTGCAGCGATAGAAGGGCTCGATCTCGTCGTTGTGAATCCACTCGATGACGAAGGCTGGAATCGTTTTCTCACTACTTTCGGCGAAGGATTCTCCGGTGCTTTTCCCGGAGTGCCCCTGCCTGACCATGATGCCGATGCCTACGAATCCGAGAAGGGCCTGCACGCTTCGCAAAAATGGGGCATGCTTTACCTGCCTGTCCGCGGCATCGGCCCCACCGCCTGGACGACAGACGAAAAAGAGCGCACCCACATCCGTCGTCGCTTTGCGCTCCTCGGCCAGACTCTCGATACAATGCGGATCTGGGACATCCGGCGCGGGATTCAGGCCTTGCGGAGTATCGAAGGGGCCGACAAACCGAAGCTCTGGATGCAGGCAAACGGGATCATGGCCGGCAATGCCCTCTATGCCTCTCTCTTTGAAAAGGACATTTATCGCCTCGACCTCCACGACCTGCCCCTGAGCCATCAGGAGGGGCCCGAGATTTTGAACGTGCTGCGCTTTACTGATATCCCGCAAATAGCCGCGATGGCCGGAGAAAAAAGCCAATTGCGGCTTTATACGGGCGATGCGGCAAAATGGAGTTACCTCACTGAGTTCGCGAAGAAGATGGCATGGCCGGAGAAGCAATTGCAGATCCGGGTGCCTGAGGAGAAAGAGTGAAAGAGGCCACCCGGTAGGGACGCACCGCCGGGGCGTCCGTGTCAGGTAGGGGAAGGAGTCATCCCGCTGGAGTGAGGCTCAGGCCTTTGCTTCGGCGAAGCATTTGCCCCCAACGGCTAAAGCCGCCACTCTGGCGATTTGTCCCCGCCCCCCGGTTCGCCTTGACCATCGCCCACATTGCGGCACCTTCACCGCGATGACTGTTCGCACCCGCTTCGCCCCCTCTCCCACCGGCTTCCTCCATATCGGCGGTGCCCGCACGGCACTCTACAACTGGCTCTATGCCCGTCACCACGGCGGGACCTTCCTGTTACGCGTCGAAGATACCGATGCCGACCGGAGCACGGCAGCGTCCATGCAGATCATTCTCGATGGACTCAAGTGGCTCGGACTGGACTGGGACGAGGGCCCCGGCATCGGCGGCAACTACGGTCCCTATTATCAGAGCGAACGCAACGAAATCTATGACCGCTACCTTGCGAAACTCGAATCGGCCGGTCTCGTTTACGAAGACGAGGGGGCGATCCGCTTTCGTGTTCCCGACAAAATGATCACCGTTTCCGATGTCATCTGCGGGGAAGTCTCGACCAACTTGAAGGAGCAGGGCTCACGTCGCTACGATGCGGAAACCAAACAGGAAGTGGCCGCCAACCCTGACATTGTCATCAAACGACCGAACGGCGGTTACATCTTCCACTTTGTGAACGTCGTCGACGACATCGAGATGGCGATCACCCATGTCATTCGCGGGGAGGACCACCTTTCCAATACTCCGAAGCACCTCGCCCTCTTCGAAGCCTTCGGCGCGACGCCGCCCGTATTCGCCCATATCCCGCTCAACCTGAACCCGAGCGGGACGAAGATGAGCAAGCGGGATCAGGGGGCACTCATCCATGAATATCAGGAAAACGGGTTTCTCCCCGCCGGCGTGAACAACTACATGGCATTGCTCGGATGGTCGGCGAAGGATGACCAGGAGATTTTCTCAATGGAGGAACTCAAGGCCCGCTTCGATCTCTCGGGCGTGAACAGTTCGAATTCAAAGTTCGATTACGACAAGTGCCGCTGGGTCAACGGCGAACATCTCAAGCGACTCTCACCCGAAGCGATGCTCACGGCAGCATCGCCATTTCTTGCGAAAGCGGGAATTGACGCCACCGACGCGCGCGTCCCCGCCGCGCTCGAACTGGCGAGGGACCGGGCGCAATTGCTGAGTGAAATTCCGGCTGTGATTGCCACGATTTTTACCGATACGGTAACCTACGACGAAGCCTCCGTCGCCAAGGTGAGGGAAAAGGAGGAGCTCCCTCAGATCATCACCGCTCTCGCGGAAGGAATCTCGGGAGTAAGCGACTGGTCCGTCGATGGCCTTAAGGCTGGCATCAACGAAGCGGCAGGCAAAATCGGTCTCAAAATGGGCGTCCTCATGCTTCCCTGCCGGGTCGCCGTCATGGGGAGCACGACCGGAGCAGACCTTGTGCCGGTGCTGATTTTGTTAGGGAAAGAGGAGGTCGTGAAGCGGCTGCGGGGGTTTGGTGAAATAATTTGAGTGAGAAGGAATTCTTCACGACGGTACCTATACGAGCATCGGAATTGGAGTGATTATCCGTGTTTGAGTCTTGTCACCCGGATATACATCCTTCCAATTCACGCAGTACCCTCTCACGCTTCGTCTCCCACTCCAGCCGACTGATGGGAAACAAGAGTATCCCCGCCCTCTGCATCATGAGATGGCGATCGAGGCTCATGGCTTCGGAATGAGGCCCCGGAAAACCGATCAAATCGATCCCAAGACTTTTACCGTTTCCCCGGCAGAGCAGATCGAGGATGTAACCTCCGATTACAAAATCCTCAAGGATCTCGTATCCGCGTGCTTCCAGTGCTGTCCTAACATCGGTCCAACAGGATTCGCTCGCGGACTTAACCCTCTCTGGTCCCGAGCCTTCGAACGACTCCGATTTCGTGGCGTAGTCGAGAAATCGGTCGATCAGTCTATGGGGAGTGCGGGCGGAATCGAAGGAAACAAAAATCCGATTCTCGAGTCGGGCGCGAGTGATTGAGACATTGAAGAGATCAGCCTTTTCAAGAAACCGGAAACTAGCCGAGGGGCTCTCGTCATCCAGAACGAGTGACAAGAACATGATGTCCCTTTCTTCGCCTTGAAAGGAATGTGCGGTGCCCACGAGAAGCGCGTGCTTATCCAGGAGTCTCGTCACCACAGGCAATTTTTCGACTTCTTTCAAGATCGCATCGACCTGAGCACGAAAAGGCGAAAGAATTCCGATGCTCAACGGCGGAGCGTCGGGACGGGTGATCGACTGCAACTGCGCTAAGATCACGCCGAGCTCGACCTCGTTGACCCCGTTTGCCCCCCGGTGGCCTCCTGTCTTGAATACCGAAAGCGGAGGCTCCGCCCGATGATCGGCCTCGCGGTGTCCAGTCATGATCGCGAGTCTGCTGGCATAAAACTCACGATTGCTGAATCCGATGATGGCTGGACGACTGCGAAAGTGTTCGTTGAGAAAAACGACTGCATCCTGATTCCGAATCCCTTCAGCGACGAGGTCGACGAGACTGACTTTTCGAAAATGGAAGCGGGCCTGCTCTTCATCACTGAGTCCGAAACGTCGCGCAAACTCCTCCTGTCGGGCATTCTGTAGAAAAGAGAGATGGCGCAACTGCTTTGGATCGCCGGTGATGACAGCGCGTTTTCCCCGCTGCAGGGCCGGCATTGCCGAGGCGATATCGCACTGCGAAGCCTCGTCAATGATGACCAGATCGAAGAGCCCTGATTCAAGCGGAACCACTCGATGGAGATCGCTGAGGTTCACCAGCCAAACCGGAAGGGCCTCCAGAAGTGACTCCCATCGCACATCTTCGAAATAGGTCTCTTGATGTTGCGCGGTGCGGGCGCGGACACCTTTTGAAAAGGCCTGAAACGTCTTCCGATGCCGACGCAGTGCCTCCTTGAGGAGAAAACTCCTGTTCAATTTGAGATACTCCACAGTATTCCCAATCTGACGAATTACTTGATTCGCAAGCTCCAGGGAGAAGCGGTTGACGTTGCCCTGAGCGACGGCTACCCGCTGCAGCCTTGCGATCCGCCAGCGTGTAAAGACTCCGGGCCTCGCCGTGCTCAGAACAAGACCACGCTTTTCCTCCCTTCTCCCTTGCTTTTCAAATTCCCGTTCAGCGCGCTCAATGGTCCGCCTACCCCGTCTAAGATTCTCCCTCACAGCCGTGACCAGGGCACTGGTCACGGGCTCACTCGTGAGAAGCCCGGAAAGGAGATCTTCGAGAAATGTTTTCAGATCTTTGAGATAGCTCTTTCTTCCTGCCCGGACACAGATTCCCGGAAGCCCGAGAGTCCGTTCTATTTTGTCAGCCACCACATCGACCGCGTGATCCATCTTTGAGGCAATGAGCACCGACTCTCCGCGGCTCATTGCCTCCATTGCGAGCGTGGCAATGGTGAACGATTTCCCGGTCCCTGGCGGGCCCACCGCGAGAGTCAGTGGATTGACCCGGGCCGAGGCCGCGATTTGCTCCTGCGCGGCACTGAGAACCCCGGGAATCTCACCACGGCCCAACTTGTCGCGCGAAGTGTATTCACTTAGCGGCTGGCCCAGGAGTATCCGCACCGGATCCGAGAGCCGAGCCGGTGTCTCTGCCATTGCGTTGAGGTCATTGAGGACCCCTCGCATCTCAGTGGAGCGATCTGCTAGAAACAGCACTGCCGCCGGAAGTAGACTGAATGAGCGGTCCGTCGCTAGTGATAACGAGGAGTGCTTCAAAACAGCTCGACCCAGTTCTTCAGCGCTGAGAAGATGGGGGAAACTCAAGAGCCCCGTGGTATCAGTGTTGGGAAAAACTTCCTCGAATAGCCTCCGAATCTCACCCACGCAACCCTCCGTATGAGCTGACTCGTCAACGCACTGTTCGATTCGTGCGATGAAATTGTCATCCCCGAGACAATCAAGCAGGGCATAGTTCAGGATGCGGCGACCAATGTCGATGGAAAACTCGGCTCCCGCACCTTCGCTGATTCGTTCCACTGCCGTCGAATACAGGATCAAGGGGGCGAAAGGCGGCTTCTTTTGTGTTTCACCCGTCTCGAGATTGCCAGTGAGGAAGACCGATCCGTAAAAAAGCTCGCATTCCTTTTCATAGAGCCGAGCCTGCGTTGCGAGAAGCGCAGCTTCTTTTCCCGGAATAAAGAGAAGCCCCTCGAGAACGGCCCTCGAGACCACGGCATCCTCGCCCTCGACGATGAGCGACCGCCTCACCCTCCCGCTCGCGAGACTGGTGATGCCGACTCGGCTGCCGTTTTCACGATAACACTCGGCAAGGAAGCTAAGGATACCGGACGCGGATTTCATAGATCACGCGGCGGAGTTTGACCCGGCCTCTTCGAGTGACGCGCCATCCATAGCAAGAAAATCGTGACTAGCATCATTGCTGGATAGATAGGGCACGGGATCCGCCGCCGTCAGGGTCGCCGCCGTCAGAACCATGAGCCAAACCATCCACTGCCAGGTGCGACTCTTCGAGGCTACAATGGAAGGATCTTCGCAATGCCTGAGCACGACCCGGTCGGCGGTCACGAGAATAACCTGACGGAATCCCCCGAGAAAAAGCAGATGCTGGAACGCAAAAAGCGGTGAAGACCGGGTCATCCGGCAAATAAACGCGGTGGCTAGCAGTATCAAGCCGAATCGCAGCGCCCACGCTCGCGTCCGCGAAGCTGTCACCGTCCAGATCCCGAACGGGAGAAAGGCACGAAGCGGCTCGGATACCCAGAGGGGATCCCCGCTAGCTAGAACTTTTCCCTCCATCGCAGTCGGTAGGTACGGTGTGCCAGGCCGTCCATAAAGATCGGATAGGGACGGACGCCTCGGCGAGGCGTCCCTACCCTCGATCACACCGCCGGGAATTTGATCCACTTCTGATCCGAGGCCGAGCTCTCCACGGTCGCCTTGATGAAAGCCACCCCGGCGACGCCGTCGTCCACT
>JAGNMT010000155.1 GCA_017991025.1 Verrucomicrobiales bacterium | reverse complement strand
CGAAACTCAGCCTCAGCGGCCTCACCCCGGAGGAGGGCGCTCGCGCCGCGCCTCTCCTGAGTGAGAAGAAAACGAACGAAACTAAGATTAAGGCGGCCGCCAACACGCAGAAAGTTTTCGCCGGGACGTTTCGTAATCCTGACGAGATTCATCTGCTCAATCGTGGCGACCCGGAGCAGCCGAAGGCTCCCGTCGTGCCCGCGGTGCTCAGTGTCATCGGTGACCTTGCCCTCCCGAAGGAAACCCCCGAGCAAAAGCGTCGTCTCGCCCTCGCCGACTGGATCGCCGATCCGCGGAATCCGCTCACCGCCCGCGTCATGGTGAACCGCATCTGGCAGGGCCATTTCGGAACCGGTCTCGTTTCGACTCCGAGTGATTTTGGAAACAACGGGATGCCGCCTTCCCACCCGGGGTTGCTCGACTGGCTCGCGAGCGAGTTCATGCGCTCGGGCTGGTCGGTGAAGCACCTGCATCGGCTCATCGTGCTCTCGCGGACTTACGGGCAGGCCTCAAGGAGCGGCGATTTGCAGTCGCCCTCATCGGCTTCGGCGGTTAGAAACCGCCGCTCCTTGGAAATAGATGCCGACGACCGTCTCCTCTGGCGCTATCCCTCGCGCCGACTCGAAGCGGAAACGATTCGTGATTCGATGCTCGCGATCAGTGGCGAGCTCAATCTCACGATGTACGGCCGGGGCTACGACCTTTTCGACCAGCGCGGAGGACTCAGCGGATTCAACCCTGTTGAGTCATTCACTAAAGAGGGTCAGAGACGAATGATATACGCCCATAAAGTGCGCCGTGAAACCGAGGCCGTTTTCGGAGCCTTTGACTGCCCCGATGCCGGCCAGAGCACCGCCGCCCGTCGCGCCTCGACCACGCCGATTCAGGCCTTGAACCTCTTCAACAGTCGCTTCACCCTCGAGCGATCCGGGGCCTTTGCAGCGCGGGTGAAAAACGAGGCAGGCGATGATATCGTAAAGCAGATCCGCCGTGCCTACCAACTCGCCCTCAATCGGGATCCGGTCGATGAAGAAGTCCGGGACACCGAACCCGTCGTCCTTCAGCATGGCCTCGCGGTGCTCTGTCGCGCGTTGTTCAACAGCAATGAATTTCTCTTTGCTCCGTGAGGGGTTTTGTGAGGCCCTCACTTGACGTGCCCTTCACTTGCCGAGGCTCAATTGAATCACCTTGTCTTTCGGATGTGGCCCGGCACTGCAAAGACTGAGGGTGCCGTCCTCTGCCTTGAGGAGGCGGAGCGGATTGTCATCGAAGGCGTCGTGATAAGTCGCGACGATGGTGTCATCGAGTTGCGTCCCGTGGTCGAGGGCGGCGACGAGCATGGTTCGCAGCGTCGCCGTGACGAAGGCCCGGTCGTGAATGGACGTTACCGCCGGAAAAGAGAGTTTCGCGAGAATGACGTCGCCGCTCTGGATGTCTGCGTTGATCGCCTCCAACTCGGGTGAGGCTTCTTTCCATGGCTTGCCAAAAGCGGCTACCGTGCGGGAGTGAAAGTCATACAGGGCGGTCATTTCCTTGCGCCAGGCTTCCGGGTCGCTGATGAGATTGTGAAGTGCTTTCCCCTGATCGGATTCTTTCTCGTTGTTCACACTTCCCAGCGACTCCGTCAGCAGTTTCCGCTTTGTCTCGTCACCACGCGCGGAAAGGTTTCCGAGCCAGTCGATAAAAACTTTTTCGCCGCGATAGCTGTCCTGAAGGCTGTGGGGGAGCGGCAGAGAGTTTAACTTTTCCGCATACTGACGGCGTGTGTTTTCATCCCACCCAAGGCAATGACGGGCGGCTGCCCGCAGGGCGCTTTCCTCTCCTGACTCCTGCACGAGAAATGAGATCAGGGTGTCCCCGGCGCCGGAGTGCCGTGCCATGCGGTGTGCGACGAGGAGCCAATCGATTCCGCTGGTCGAATCACCTTTGAGGAACTGTCGCTCGCTCTCCACCAGGGCAAGCGAAGTCAGTTGTCTCATTTTGCTGAGATGGGGAAGGGCCATCGCCGGGCCATCCTCCCGGGCGAGTCCCCAGTCGCATGGCGCGGATGATAGGGCGGCCTTGCGGATGAGGTGGATCGAGGCATCGGACCCGAGCACAGTGGCCTTTGCCGGATCGACGGGCAGTTTACCCGCCGCCATGTCGCGGAGTTCCGTTGCCTGTTCGTCGGTTAGGGTGGGTAACATCGCCGCCGCCTGCCAGTAGAGCAGCGCCGGATTGACGGGCGGGTATTCCTTTTCTGCGGCCCGTATTCCGGACAGAAAAAGAACGGTCGACAGGGCTGCGAAGAGTAGTCTTGGTCTCATTATTGGATTCTTTGTTTGAGTTTAGAGAAAGGGGGTGGAAAAGGCGGGTGCGGTGGGCGTGAGAAGGGCACGGGCATCCTCATCGAGCAGGGTCAGGAGTGTTTCGTCACTCCGGTTGGCTGCCTGCCGGTAGGTCCAGGAGGTGGCCCGCGGCGACCGGGACGCCGTGCCCGCCGTTCGATTACCGTCGCGATGATTTTGGCGCATCAATGGTTCCGACTCAGATAGAACGGCGACACTTCCCCAAATCAGGGCTAGAGCGGTCACACCCGAAAGCGCCCATTTCCAGACAGGGCGGGTCCGCGGCGTTGCCGAAAGCGCACGTATTTGCCGAATGGTCGCGTAGTGCAGTGCGGCGTTAAAGGGCGGCTCCTCAATGCGGGCGGCATCGTGCCGTAAGGCTTCGCGCATCTCCGCATGGCTCTCGTGGTGGTTAGGATCCGGGTTATTCATGGGTCTTCTGATGGGGTTAATGGGCGGACTGGCGCAAATGGTTCACTTTTTCTTTCATTCGGCGCAGTTTTTGGAGGGCGTGGTGGAGGCGGCTCTTGACGGTGCCGGAGGAGATCCCGAGGGCGCTTGCGATTTCGGACTCGCTTGCGTCGGCATAGAACCGCAGGCGAATCACTTCGCGATGTTTTGCCGGGAGGGAGGTGATCATGGCACGGAGGAGTTCCGCCTCCCTGGTGTTCTCTTCTTCATTCCCGGGTTGCGCGGCAGAAACCCGGCGTTCGGCGGTCACTTGTTGCTTCAGAGTCGCCAGAGGCAGGCGCCGGGATGACCAGCCCAGTGATCGCCGGTGTTGGCGAAGGAGGATGACATAGAGCCAGGTGAACAGCTGACAGGAGCCGTCGAAGCGGTGCAGGCTTTTCCATGCCGCGATCATTGTCTCCTGCACAAGATCCTGTGCCAGATGGGGATCTCCGCTGAAGGCGATGGCCTGACCCAGCAAGCGGGACTGCTGCGCCTCCATCATCTGCGAAAATGCCGACAAGTCTCCGTCGCGGGCCTGCGCGAGGAGTTTGGAATCGGCATCGGTCGGCGGGGGGATCATGCAGTCGTGAATCTTAATGCGACCGGGAACGGAAATGGTTCATTTTCTTTTCGATGTTGGGAAACGGGAATTCGCCTTCGTGGGCACGCGGAATTCCCGATTTAGACTGATTGCGCCGATTTTTTGTTAGATTTCGCTGCTTTTCGGGGAGTATCAGTAGAATTCTCAACGCATGACAGTTCCTCACGCCGAAGCACTCTCTCCCGCCGGTCGTCTTCTCCTCGATCGTCGCCGTTTCCTCGCCAACAGCACGACGGTGCTGGGCTCGATTGCGCTGACAAGTCTGCTCGATCGTGACCGGCTTCTTGCGGCGAGTTACCCCGGCCCCGTCATAGACCCGGCAAAACCTTATGCGTCGCGACAGCCGCATTTTCCGGCGAAGGCGAAGAACGTCGTGGTCATCTTCTGTGCAGGTGCGGTGAGTCAGTTGGAAACCTGGGATTACAAACCCGAGTTGATCAAATGGGATGACAAGCCTCTTCCCGGAGGCCCGAGCGTCACCTTCCAGGGGCCGGCGGGAAATCTCGCGCGGCCGCAATATGAGTTCCGCCAGCGCGGCAGGACGGGGAAATGGGTCAGCGACATGATCCCGCACCTCGCGGAACTGACCGATGATTTTGCCTTTGTTCATTCCCTGACAAGCAAATCCAACACCCACGGTCCCGCCGAGAATTTTCTTTCAACCGGTTTTGTCCTCGATGGATTTCCCAGCCTCGGGTCGTGGGCGACTTACGCGCTTGGCAGCGAGAGTCAGGATCTGCCTTCCTACGTCGCGATTCCTGATCCGCGGGGTGTGCCGCAGAATGGCTCGAATAACTGGGGGCCCGGATTTTTGCCTGCCGCCTTTCAGGGGACCACGATGAGTTCCAAGGATCCCGTTAGGCATCTTTCTGCCCCAGGGGTGCCGGGAAAGCAGGACGAGGCGGCACGATCCCTTTTACAAAAGATGAACGCCCGTCATCTCGAGGCTAATCCCGGTGACAGCAAACTCGCGGCCCGTATCGCGAGTTACGAACTCGCCGCGAGGATGCAGCTGAGTGTGCCGGAGATCAACGATCTCAGCACCGAGCCCGCGCATCTCTTGAAACTCTATGGTGCCGACGACACGCAGAATCCCGAGAAGGCGGCCTTTGCCAAAAATTGTATTCTTGCACGCCGACTCATCGAAAAGGGAGTGCGCTTCGTGCAACTCTTCAACGGTGCTTATGCGAGCGGAGGAAAACTGAACTGGGACGGGCACAGTGCGCTAAAGGAACAATATGATGTCCATGCGCAGATCCTTGATCAACCAGCCGCCGCGCTCATTTCAGATCTGAAGCAGCGCGGACTCCTCGACGATACCCTCGTCGTCTGGTGCACCGAGTTTGGTCGCATGCCCTTTTTCCAGAAAGGGGCAAAGGGTCGCGATCACAATCCCGATGGCTTCACCTGCTGGATGACCGGAGCCGGCGTCAAGCCCGGAGTAAGTCACGGCGAAACCGATCCTCTGGGGCAAAAGGCGGTGAAGGACATTCATCCGCTCTACGATTTTAATGCGACGATTCTGCACCTGTTAGGCCTGGATCACGAACGGCTCACCTTTGAACACAATGGCTTTGAACGGCGTCTGACGAACGTTGAGGGGCACGTTATTCGCGAGATCCTGAGCTGAGTTCGCAGGCCGTAGCGAAGGTGGTGTGACCTTCGGAGTCTTCGTAAAATCCTCACCACTCCAGGCAGATCGGTGAAGGCACGTTCAGTACGTCGGTCGTGAAGAGGAGTCCTCCGGTGTCCTGATCGATCTTGAAGATGGCGAGCGTGTTCGAGGCCCGCCCGGCCGCGATGAGCCATTGGCCGGTCGGGTCGACATTGAAATTCCTCGGGTAGGCACCCCGAATGGGCTCACGTTCAACGAAGGTGAGTTGACCGCTCTTCTCGTTCACGGAAAAAGCGGTGATCGTGTCATGGCCACGATTCGAAGCGAAAACAAATTTTCCGGTCGGATGAACACGTACTTCGGCGGCCTTGTTCGGGATCTCCCACAACTCTTTCGGAAGCGTATCGATGGTTTGAAAGGCGGTCATCGTCCCGGCTTCCGCGTCCCAGTCGAAGACAGTGAGCGACATGCCCATTTCATTGAGCACATAAACCTTCGTTCCATCGGAACTGAATTTCAGGTGCCGGGGTCCGCCTCCCGGGACAGCAGTGCCGAAGCCGTGCTCTTTGAGAGTCGCGCTCGCGTGATCGATCTCGTAAATGACGATCCTGTCGATCCCGAGATCGGGCACGAGGAGGAACCGGTTGTCCGGACTCACGAAGACCGAATGAGGATGGGGGCCCTCCTGTCTGGTTTTGTCAGGACCGCTCCCGCTGTGTTTGATGAGGGCCTTGCGTTCACCGATACTGCCGTCCTCGCCGACGGGAAAAGCGGCGACCGAGCCGGCACCATACTGGGCGGTGAAAAGAATGCGCCCGCTCCTGTCGAGTGAGAGATGCGAAGCCCCCCCGTCGCCGATGGGGCGGGTGTTGATGAGAGTGAGCGATTTATCTTCAGCGATGGAAAAGGCCGCGACCGAGCCGCCGTCGATGCTGCAGACGGAATAAAGGCGTGTCTTTTCCGCGTTGAGAGTAACGAAGCCCGGATTTTCGATTTCCGCCGCCACGACTGGCTCGGTCAGTTTGCCAGTCTCCGTGTTGAGCGTCGCCCGGTAGATGCCTTTGGCGTTTTTTCCCCCGGTGCCAATCCAGAGGGTGATGTCTTCTGAGAGGGTGGGAGAGAGGGAAAGGAGGGTCATGAGGAGAAAGGTGAATGTAGCTTTCATGAGGAATCGTTCAATGATAGTGGCGCAGGCTTACCTTGCCAGAGAAGATTTGCTTCACAGGAAGGAATCGGTAGAAGCGGAGATGAGACTTATGGAGGGAAGGGGCGGCGAAAGTATAGTCCAGGGCGCAACTCACCTCAAAACTGACTTTGAAACCATTTTGCTCTCGAATACTGTCGTGCTTTCAGATAGTCTGATCGACAACGAGGCAATCGTGCCGACCATTGCCCAAGTGAGAAATCCCGTCCACGCTCCTTCCATGAAAACACGCCGCCATTTTATCCATCACCTTGGTCTCGGGGCCGGTTTGTTCGCGACGCCGGGGGCTTTTGCGGAGGCGCTCACACAGACGCCGCGGGTCGGATTCGGACCATTTTATCCGGATCACCTGCCTCTGGACACCGACAATGATTTGATCCTCATCAACGACGGCATCACTCCGGCCGTGGGGGAGATCAGCTATGTCAGCGGGCGGGTCCTCGGTCCGGGGGGTGATCCGATCCGTAATGCCGTGGTCGAGATCTGGCAGGCGGACATGAGCGGCATCTACCTGCATAGCGGGAGTGGCGGTGACAAGGAAAAGCAGGACCGGAATTTTCAGGGATACGGACGTTTTTTTACCGGCGAGACGGGTGAATATCTATTCCGCACGATCAAGCCCGTGGCCTACACGGGGCGCTGCCCTCACATCCACTTTGCGGTGAAGATGAAAGGGCGCGAGAAATGGTCAACGGAGTTGCATCTCAAGGATCATCCCCTCAACGCCAACGACGTGGTGAACCGCAGTGTGAAGAATCCCGCGTTGCTGGAAGTGGAGTTCAAGCCTGTCCCTGGAGCTGCAGGCGGCGAACTCGCGGTGACGTTTGATCTGGTCATGGGTTTCACCCCGGAGATGTGAAGCGGGCCCCGACCAGCGCAAATGCGCCGGATTCAGACTCGACCGAGACGGGTGTCGTCGCTTTTTATAGAGGTATGACGACACGACGTACTTTGTTAAAGGGAGGCGTTGCGGCCTCGGTCCTGGCAGCGGCCCCGGCGATTGTGCGGGGACAGAACCTGAACTCGAAACTGCAACTCGCCTCGATCGGCTCAGATGGCAAGGGCTTCAGTGACATTTCGGCGATGTCGACTCACGACAAGCAGAAGTATGTGGCTTTCTGCGATGTGGACCTGAACCGGACGCTGAACGCGAAGAAGCTTGTCCCCGACACCCCGGTTTACCAGGATTTCCGCGAGATGTTTGCGCAGATGGGGGACAAGATCGATGCTGTGACCGTCTCGACGCCTGATCACATGCATGCCTATTGCTCGATTAGTGCGATGAAACTCGGCAAGCACGTCTACTGCCAGAAGCCGCTCACCCACACGATCTGGGAAGTGCGTGAGGTCGCGAAAATGGCGAAGGAAAAGGGGCTTATCACGCGTCTCGGGAATCAGATTCATTCCCACCAGTTTTATCGCACGGCTGTCGAACTCGTCCAGACGGGACGAATTGGGAAAATAACGCAGGTGCACTCTTGGGTGGGCACGGCGGGTCATTGCCGGAGCGGTCAC
>JAGNMT010000156.1 GCA_017991025.1 Verrucomicrobiales bacterium | reverse complement strand
CAATAATCCCATGAGTCAAAATGGATTGCGCGGTGACGGGCGGGTTAAGGAGTAGAACGGGCCGGTGAATCAGGGTCGTCGCAGGCTGTATCGTTGACCTTCCTTAAGCAAATTCCCCTCCTTCCTGCACACTCAATGATGGACAAATGTCAAAGGTCAATGGACTATCGGTAGCAATAGAAAGAGACGTCGATCCGCAACGGGAGTAGCGCCCGACCCGATTAGTTCATGAACCGCAGCCGCTTTATTCAACTCCGATCATCGTCATGCCTTCGGCTCGCGGCAGCGGCCTTGGCGACTTGGGTCGTGGCGCTGTTGGCTGTGGCTGCCGACGAGGTGAAAGTCGATCCGCTACAGCCCATCGGCGAGTTGTCCGGACCATTTGCTAAAGGGCTCGATTTCAGCCGCTTTAATAAAAAGGAGGGTTTTTTTGACCCGCGAGAGCAAGGGGAGATCCTCCACTTTTTCGATGACTTTCTTGAAGCTCAGGGCATTTCACCGAGCGTCTCAGGTACGGATCTTGAAACGATTTATCGGATTTTGAAATCCGAGGTGAGTTTGACTCGCGCCGCAGAGGCGAGAATCGATGATCGGTATAGCAGACTCGATGAGGAGATCGAAGCGATCGAAGAGGCGTTTGAGGACCTGCGCTACGGTAAGGAAGAGGAGGAAAAGAAAGACAAGAAAGACAAGAAAGGCGAGAAAGATAAGGATGACGGGAAGAAGGATGACAAGAAGACGGTCGTGGCCGATCTGGATCGTCTTTTGCAGTTGAAGGCTGAAATTGAGCCTATTCGTGAAGAACGGAAACTGCTCCGATCGTTTTTGTGGCAGGAGGAACCCGCGTTGGCTCGGGTCGAGGAGGCAAGGGCGCGTCCGGAGCGGGAAGGCGGGAGGATTGAAGCCTGCCAGTTTGCGGTGCACACGATATATTCGGTATTCGCCGACAAAGTGATGGCGGACCATGGGGACAAAGACTTTCCCCTCGGACTGCGATCGGGTTTGCAATTGGGAAATCACTTCCTCGGTCGTCCCCAGATTAACAGCGTGCCCTATCACGGTCCACGAACGCGGGAGAAGCCCGTAGGCAGGAAAACCGCTGAAAAGGAGGCGACCAATCTGTGGAGCCAGGGGCATTTCCTCTCTTCTGCGGAATTGGCCGGGTTGTCGCCGACCGCGATCGGTCAACTCGACGTCTCGCCTGACAACCCTATGTGGCACACCCGTGCCCATATGGAATCCCGTCGGCCTGACATCTGGAGCAACGTCGAGAACTACATTGCCTCGCGAACGACGGCCGAGCTGATGGACAAGAAGAAATTCCGGAAAGCTCATCCCGATTTTAGCTATGATCTGAACCGCGCTCGCCGGGTCCTTTTTTGGGACGGGATCAAGACCACATCGACCTCGCCGAAAGCCGACACGGTGGATGCCTTCGGCCAGGAGTGGAAACTGAAATGGGGCGACGAGGCAGTCGTGGAGCCCTTCGGCAATCGTCTACGTGCGAGGCTGGGAGCCAAATTTTGCGACCTGACCTACGTCGATGTCGGGGGCGACTCGCATTTGCTCATCCTGCCCGGAAAAGAAGATCGCGAGCAGAATCCAGACAAAGTGATGCCCCTGACCGTGGAGGAGTTGATCGAGGCGATGACAAACTCCACCTACGTCTTTAATATTCTCCCCTTCATTCGCGATTCAGGCATCGTGACGGCGGCAAATGCCGGCGCGGTGCTGAGACATTTGCCCCCGGAGGGCAAGAAAGCCTATCGGCGGGAAAATCTGATCGGTCGCGTCTGGGTTTCCTTCCGCGAATCAATGGTGGAAGCCAAGCATGATGTCGTGAATCTGGGTGGACCTGTAGCGCTCTTCAGCGACGTGACCCACGGCGACCGGGCTTTGCGGCAGGCCTTTCTGCTCTCTCTGTGGATGGAGGACAAAGACAATAAGGAAGCCAATTTCCGGGCGGCGTGGCTGCCGGACTTCGCGGGGAAGCCGGGCAGCCAATATATCGAGTACTTTCATGACCCGGGCTTTTCCTTCGGCGGTCTGACCCGGGGTGCTGAGTTGAACAGTCTCTCCGTCGGTGATCAGCCCCGGGGTTTCCTTTGGTTGAACCCGGCCCGAAACCTTATCCTGGGCTCGTCGTTCCAGATATATCGCCCCGAGATCTGGTCCAGTGTCACCTACTCCGACCATCTCGCCGGGGCGATGCATGTCGTGCGATTAAGCCGCGCGGATATCGCGGATGCCGTGAGCTACTCCTGTATGCCGGATTTCTGGCGGGAAACGCTCGTATGGCGGTTGACGAATCGTCGGGACGTGATCGCCAAGCTGTTCAATCTCCCCCTGCCCGACGCGGCGGGTCCGGCGCCTACGATTACCATCCCTCTCACCTCTCGAAAAGATAGAGCAGCGGCTGCCGCTCGCTATGAGGTGCCGCTTAAGGAAATCGAGGCCGATCTGGCGCGCACCGGCTTTCTTTCGCCCGAAAACCTCGCTGCTGATACGAACGAGCCATTTCTGGATCGTGTGGTAAAAGAGGGAGTGATCCAACCTACCGACGAGACCATTTTAATCGGGATCCTGCGGGATTTCAGGCATCCCTCCGGTCTCGTGGAACGAACCTCCCGATTGGACCACGGCGAACCTTATGTATCGCTGCGCTTCAAAGGACGGGGATAGTGGGTGTCATTATGGCCGCCATTAGCACCATCGCCGTAATTGGTTCGGGTTCAGTCGGTTCCTACTACGGTGCGAGGCTCGCCCGGATCCACGATGTCTCTTTTTTGATGCGCCGGGACCTCGAGGCGGTTCGCCAAAACGGCCTGACGGTCCGCAGCGTGGACGGTGATTTTCGGTTGGATAAAGTCAAGGCTTTTGGTTCTACAGAAGAAATCGGCCCGGTCGATCTTGTCATCATTGCCCTGAAAACGACTTCCAACCCCATCCTTCCCGAAACGCTCGCGCCGCTACTGAAGCGGGAGACCATTCTTCTGACGCTGCAAAATGGTCTCGGCAACGAAGATTTTCTTCATGCCGCGTTTCCGCATCAGCCCATTCTGGGCGGGCTTTGTTTTGTGTGCATCAACCGCGGGGAGCCGGGTATAATCCACCATCTTGCCCACGGACGGGTGGAAATGGGGGAGTTCACGGATACGGGAGTGATCGAGGTCGTTGCCTCTCTTTTCACCGGTGCGGGTCTCGACTGCCGTATTCTTTCGGATCTGGGCCTGGCCCGATGGAGAAAGCTCGTCTGGAACGTTCCCTTTAACGGACTTTCCATCGCGGCGGGAGGGATCGACACGCAGCGTATTCTTGCCGATCCGGCCTTGGTTGGCCGCACCCGGGCACTCATGCACGAGATTATTGCCGGTGCTGCGGCTTTTGGACACGAGATTAATCCTGCCTTTGCCGAAAGTAATATTCAGGGAACCCTTGAAATGGGGGCCTACCAGCCCTCGAGCCTGGTCGATTTTCTCGCTGGAAACGCCGTTGAGGTCGAAGCGATCTGGGGCGAGCCGCTGAGACAGGCCGGAGCGCGCAATGTCGCCACTCCTGAACTTGAAAAGCTTTACTTTGAAATTTGCAGGGCGACCGGAAACGAGCCACGTTGAGGCATGTCCGAGTTTGCGCTTCCCGACACCCTCCGATCATCGTCCCCGGCGGTGGGAATCGTTCTCGGGTCAGGTCTGGGCGGGTTCGTCGATTCCCTTTCGGGTGGAAAGACCTACCAATACTCGGAATTAGGCGGGCTTCCTGAAAGTAAAGTGCCGGGTCACGCGGGGCGCCTTCACCTCGGGAAAATCGGTGGGATTGATGTCATCGTTGCCCAGGGACGGATACATCTCTACGAGGGGTGGTCGGCCTGGGAGGCGGCTTCCATGATCCGCCTTTTTGACGAACTTGGCGTCAAGATCCTGATTCTCACCAATGCAGCCGGCATCGTGAATGCAAATCTAAAGCCGGGAAGATGGATGCTGATCTCCGACCATTTGAATCTCACCCGTCAGTCGCCGCTCTCCGGCACTGCACAGTTCATCGACCAGAGCGAAGTATACTCCCGGGAGCTCCGGGAATTGCTCCGCGCGGAAAGCCTGGAACTTTCCGGAACGCGTCTTCCTGAGGGTATTTACGCCTGGATTAACGGCCCCGAATACGAAACTCCCGCCGAGATAAGAATGTTACGTACCCTCGGTGCCGATGCTGTGGGCATGTCCACTGTTCCTGAAGCGATCCAGGCACGTGCCCTCGGGATGCGCGTCGCGGCGCTTTCCTGCCTTACCAACTATGGGGCCGGTCTCTCGAGCCAGCCGCTGAATCACGAGGAAGTGATGGCGGTGGGTAAAAAAGCGGCCGGAGAGCTTTTCTCCCTGCTGGAAAGTACGATTCCAGCTATGGTTGAGATCTGAAAGTGGTAAAACAAAACAGGGTCAGGTCATCAACCCAACCCTGTCCGGTTCTGAAAATGTCAGGATCTCTCACTCGGCACCATCAATCTTGAGGAGCTCGACTTCAAAAATGAGCGCGCTGTAGGGCTTGATGTCGCTTCCGGTCCCGCGCTCTCCGTAGGCGAGGTCATAGGGGATAAAGAATTTGTACTTGGCACCCAGGGGCATGAGCTGGACACCCTCGGTCCACCCGGGGATGACACGATTGAGCGGGAAACTCGCCGGCTCGCCCCGATCGACGCTGCTATCGAAGACCTTACCGTCGAGGAGCGTTCCATGGTAGTGGACTGTCACTTTGTCGGTCGCCTTGGGTTTCGCTCCTTCCCCGGCTTTCATGATTTCATACTGGAGTCCGCTTGAGGTTGTTTTTACACCTTCTTTTTTGCCATTCGCGGCGAGAAAAGCCTGACCGGCCAGCAAATTGTCCTTATCAGGGCCGGTTGCGTTTTTCGCGTCGAGAATTTTCTGATTTTCGGAGAAGGCGGCGGAGACCTCGTCATCAGACAAAACCGGCGTGCCGCCATCCATGACGTTCTTAAAGGCACTTGTAAACTGCCCCAGGTCCACGTCGATCCCGCGCTCTTTCAGCTGGCGGGAAATCATGAGTCCGTAGGCGTAGCTAATTCTCTCGGTGAGAGATTCCGGCTTTTTCGCCTCCTGGGCGCTTGCTTTTTTCGCATTCATAGTGAGGGGGAGGAGCGCGAAAATAAGAAACGCGACCAGTTTGGTTGAGGGAGTTTGCATAGAGATGAGAATTAGTTCGTCGGGTATGCGGGCGGGCCCTGGTAATGGTCTCGACCGCAGCGTGGAACTTATACTGCATTGGAGGAGGGTCAAGGCAGACACTTTTCACTAAGAAAGTCTCGCTTTAACCGTTTGTGAGAGAGAAAATTGAGAATACCAGCGCGCCGCGTAATGCTGGTCACTCAAAAAATACGTAAGCGGGCACGGATTTTCTCGGAAATGATAGTTAAGTTTAATAAAATTTTAAAATTTGCGTTGTTTTATTTGATAAACTTTTAAAGAGCTGTATTTTCTCCTTACCATGCGCACTACCCGATCATCACGTTTTCTTAGCTTCGCCGCTGCCGTTCTATTGGTAAGCTCTTGCTCCTTCGGGGCGATTCAGACGGTAATTATCGATCCGGGACATGGTGGAAACGATTTCGGAGCGGCTGATTCCTACGTATATGAGAAGCACATCAATCTCGATGTTTCGCGTCGCCTTGAGCGCAGCCTTCAGGAGGCCGGCTTTAAGACGGTGATGACCCGGACACATGATGAGTTCATTGCCCTCTCCGAGCGCTCGTCGATCGCGAACCGCTACCGCAATGCGATTTTTGTGAGCGTGCATTTCAACTCCAGCTACCGGGTTGCAGCTCTCGGGATCGAGACTTTCTACCGGTCTTCAACCGCGGAAAAGCTGGCTCAATTCGTCCAGCGTGAACTCATTAAGAATGTAAAGGCGACGGATAGGGGCGTAAAAACGGCCAACTTCTCCGTGCTCAGGGATTCAAAACACCCGGCGATTTTGGTGGAAGGTGGGTTTATCAGTAACAAGGACGAACGGAGCGCAATCACGGATCCGCTTTATCGCCAGATCGTGGCTGACAGCATTGCCCGGGGGATTGTCGAATTCAGCCGCTGAGGACTATACTCCATCCTCCGGCCATGCTCGTCACATGCGAACAAATGTCGGGGGCCGAAAGCCGATTTTTCGTTTCGGGAGTGGCTGCCGAGCCTTTCATGGATGAGGCGGGGCGGCGGTGTGCCGAAGCCATTCCCCATTTTTTTCCGACGCCGGCCGCTGCCGAAGTATTCTGCGGAAAGGGAAATAACGGCGGTGATGCCCTTGTTGTGGCGCGCTGGCTGAAGCGATGGGGCTGGAATGTGACACTTCATTTTGCGGAAGGTCGGGAAGGCATTTCCGCTCTCGCGGCAAAAAAGCTGGTAGAATTCGAATCGGAAACCGCCGGTGACAGCGGGGTGAAACCGCCCGGTTCTGGAGTCATCGTCATTGACGGTCTCCTCGGAATCGGTGCCAAAGGCGAACTTAGAGGCGGCATGCTCGATATGGCGAGTCGGATTAACGCCCTCCGGAGGGATTCCTTTGCAACCTGTTTTGCGATTGATATCCCCTCGGGCTTGAATGCCGACACCGGGGTTCCTGGAAAGGGGGCCGTCGTTGCCGACTTCACGCTTTCAATCACTGCCCCCAAGATCGGATTTGCGTCTGACGAAGCGATCGATCAGGTGGGGCGATTGATTGAGATCCCCCTCGATATTCCGGTAACAGAGGGCGACACGTCCCGGCGGTTTCTTTTCCCCTCGAATCTCCGTCCCCGGGTGAAGCGGCGGCCCTTTGATACACACAAAGGAGCAGCAGGACGGGTCACGATTGTTGCGGGCTCACGGGGGTTCACCGGTGCAGCAGTCCTATGCGCTCTCGGGGCTTCCCGGAGCGGGGCAGGTCTCGTCACGGTTTGTGTGCCGGAGTCGATCTATGGCATCGTCGCCAGTCACTGCCCGGCTGAGGTGATGGTAAAACCGATTAGCGATTTTGATGAGATTGCGAGACTGCAGACTGATGCCTTTGCAATCGGCCCCGGTCTCGGAGGTGACTTCGTCCCCGGGATTCTTGATTTCATTTATAATGATGCACGACCTGTCGTTGTCGATGCCGATGCACTCAACGCGCTTGCAGGGGACCCTGTCCGCCTCCCTTCTCTGCCCGAAAATCGTCTGCTCACGCCGCATCCCGGGGAAATGGAGCGACTCACTGGAACGGCGAAGCTTGGTGACCGATCCGCGCTCGCTCGCGCTGTCGCTGACGAATGGGGGATCACTCTCCTTTACAAAGGAGCGCGTACGATCGTTGCCTCTCCGGGAAAACCCCTGGAATTTAACACCACCGGCCATCCCGGTATGGCGAGTGGCGGCATGGGAGATGTCCTCTCCGGCATCTGCGCCTCACTCATCGCCCAGGGACTGAGTATTCACGACGCCGCTTGCGTCGGGAGCTGGGTTCTCGGGAGAGCTGCGGAACTCGTTGTAACCCGGGGACAGATCGCCTCCGAATCAATCAGCGCTCCTCTCGTGGCGGAGTATCTCGGTGCGGCGATTCGGGAGTTGCAGACACCTGGTTCTCCGTGACCGGAACCGGGGCGAGCCAGGTAAATGGTCGCGTCGGGATGTTGCGAACGATGCCAAAGACGATCACCACTCCGATGATCAAGAGCGTGTAGGACTGCCGCCATTGAAAGGGGA
>JAGNMT010000154.1 GCA_017991025.1 Verrucomicrobiales bacterium | reverse complement strand
CCTCTATTTTGCTCAAAAGTGCCCTAATTCAGGTGATTAATCGCTCAAAAAGTGCTAAAATCACTATATTTGGTGAAAATCGCGTCGTTCGGGACGACGAGGCCGCAGGTTCGAATCCTGTCACCCCGACCACTTTTGCGTAGCAAAAGTGCTGGAGGAAAAGGGCAGGATGAGAACCTGTTCGAGCCGAAGAGAGCGCAGCGAACGGAGACAGACGGAGCGTAGCGAAGTCAATCCTGTCACCGCACGGGCGGCCCCGCCCGACCACTTTTGCGTAGCAAAAGTGCTGGAGGAAAAGGGCAGGATGAAGAACGGAGTTCGCCTGCCACGTCGCGACAGCGATGGATAACCGGCGAGCGGAGCGAGGGGAAACCGCAGAAAGCGCGACGCAGGAGTGCTTTAATCCTGTTACCGCACGGGCGGCCCCGCCCGACCGCTTCTGCGAAGCGGAACTCGCAAATTGGAAGCCTTTTAGAGGGGAGACGCATAGTTTGGGGGTCGATCCAGTACTAAATCGTGACATTTTCGAAACGTCACTTGACCAAACTGATCGCGAGGGTGGATGGTTCCCGTAGATCCATTACCGAACCAGCCATGCCAATCAATTTCGACAAAGCCCGCAAGCTCATCAACGAGCTGGAAGCCAAGCTCAATCATACTTCTTCCCGTACTGCGGCCGCAAGCGAAGCGCTTCATAAGTGGATTGAAAGTGGCGAAGCGGGCCTGCGTAAAAAGGGGGCCCTGGCACTCAAGGAAGTGCGCAAACGTGCCGACAGCTTCACCGATGCCTTAACGAAACTCGAACAAAACATCGCGGCGTCCCTCGACAAAATGTCCGACTCTCTTGAGAAGAATGGCTCTAAAAAGAGTTCTAAAAAGAGTTCTAAAAAGACTTCCAAGAAGCCTTCGAGTAAGGCCCCTTCGAAGAAGCCAGTTTCAGCAGTGAAGAAGGCGGCGGTTAAACCCGCATCACCCTCTGCTAAAAAGGCCGCTTTGCCAAAAGCCGCTTCGAAGAAAAAGGCGGTCGCCAAGAAGGTCGCGTAACGCGTTTCGCGTTACGGCAGGATTTTCGATCTCGACCCTATCGTTCTCTCGCCGTCTCTTGAAAGGAAAACGAGGGGCGTCAGACATTTCGGGAGCCAGATAACGAATACTCTGGCCATTGCGGGGGAGGGGGCTGGCGATCCTGAAGGCTTCCTATTGATCGAACTGCCCGGATATTCATTGCCGGTATTCTTGGCGGAAAACCCTATTGAAGTCCCGGAAGAGCGTCGTGACTACTTCGGCGTTTTTTGGTAGTTGATGTTCGCCGGAAGTTGGACCACAGGTCAGCTACCCATGGAAGCGCCGGAAACCCTTTATGGCTCGGATGAACAGGGTCTTGTATGGGGGTTTGTATTCACTCCCGGCGAGCCTGCGCGACAGATCGATTGCGTCAAAGCCGCCGATCTCCTCTCGATGGGACTGGAAAGTGAAAAGGACGATTTCGTGTGGCTTCACTTTTCTCTATCCAACGCTTCGACCGTTCCGTGGCTAAAACTCCACCTTGCCCTGCCCGATGCGTTTTACGACGACCTCCATGAAACGATAGGTGCAACCCGGGTGGAGCAGAACGAGGACACCCTTGTGGCGGTCGTTCACGATATTCTGTTCGATTTCGTCTTTGATCCTTCCTCCATCGCGACGCTGCGGCTCTGCATTGGTCATCGCTTCATGATCAGCGCCCGCCTGCGGCCCCTGCGATCAGTGGATCGGCTGCGAGCATCTGTCAGAGCGGGCACCCCGTTCAGGTCACCGGTGGAACTTCTTGCCGACCTGATGCACGATCAGGCTGACGTGCTGGTGCAGATCATTCGGCGCACGACGATAAAGGTGGATCAAATCGAGGATAATCTCCTCGCCAATCGTGTCTCCAGTAGTCGCAGCGAGTTGAGTAATCTGCGACGACTCCTCGTGCGCCTTCAGCGCCTTCTCGCGCCGGAACCGGCCGCTCTCTTCCGGCTCCTTAACCGACCACCGGGCTGGATCGTGGATGCCGATCTTCAAGGTCTGCGCGAAGCGTCGGAAGAGTTCTCCACCGCCGTGCAGGACACCCTCGCGCTGACTGAGCGCATCAAGATACTACAGGAGGAGCTTTCCGCCCTTGTCACTGAACAGAGTAGCCGGACTCTTTTTGTGCTCACTGTTGTCACCGTACTCGCCCTGCCGGTCAATCTCGTGGCTGGGCTTTTCGGCATGAATGTGGGTGGCATTCCGCTGGCTGAACACGGTCATGGGTTCTTCATCATCGTGACGATCCTTTTTGGGCTTACCACTTTCTTCGGCGTTCGAACTCTCTGGCGCAGGGAAAAGTGAGCCGTCTCGGGGCATTTTTTTCCTCCCGTCGGAATCAACTGAAAAGAAGAAGGCCGCGTCACTTCCCTAACATATCAGCAGCGATAAGGGCGTAAGTGTCTTTCTGCGCGTCCACGGAAGCCTTACCGGAAACCTTCTCTATAGGTCTATTCGCAAGGTTCGTATCCAACTTTACTGCTTTTACATTATCGTTGAGCTGGAGGGCTATTACCTGTCGGATTTCCGCCTTGTTCTCAGGATCCAGCACCGGGAACCCCACCTCCACCCGTCGGTTCAGGTTCCGGTCCATCCAGTCGGCCGAAGCGAGGTAGATATCATCCGCGCCGTCATTGTGAAAAATGAAAACCCGGGCGTGCTCCAAGTGCTGACCCACGAGACGACGGATCCTTATGTTTTCAGTGAGCCCGGGAAGTCCCGGACGCAAACAGCAAATGCCCCGGATAATCAGCTCAATGACTACCCCGGCCCGACCCGCTTCGATGAGTTTATCGATCATCACCCGCTCTTCAAGATTATTGATCTTGATGGTGATGTGGCCTTTTCGTCCCGCCCTCGCATGGTCGATTTCCCGGTCGATCATGGCTAGGAACCGCACCTTCATGTTGAACTGGGCTACCAGTAAATGTTGAAACTGCGGTGGCAAATACAGGGGATTTTCGAGGAAACAAAACACATGACCAAGTTCATGCGTTAGATCCTGATTGGCCGTCATAAGTCCGTGATCCGCATAGTTTCGGGCGGTTGTTTCGTTGAAATTTCCTGTGCTGAGAAAGGCATAACTCCGCGATCTGCCCTCTTCCCGGCGTTTGATGAGGGCTATCTTGGCATGAACTTTTAATCCCGGCAGGCTGTGGATGACCCGGACTCCGGCTGCTTTCATGTCTGCCGCCGATTGGAGATTGGCGGCTTCGTCAAAACGAGCTTTCAACTCCACAAAAACAGTTACATTCTTGCCATTGCGGGCCGCCCGGATGAGAGCACTGACAATTCCCGAGTTAGCGGCGACCCGATACTGGGTCGTCTTGATTTCTTCAACAGCCGGATCCAGCGCCGCTTCGTTGAGAAAACGCAGGACGTAGTCATACCGGTGATACGGGAAGTGCAGGAGCCGGTCCTTTTCAGCGATCGGACCGAACATGGAGAGGTCGTGATCAAAGGCGGGGTGAGGCAGGCGCTGCATTCCCGGGCTTTGCAATAAGGGTGTCCGGGGATTTGGTAAGTTGAAAAAATCGCTAAAATTGTGATACCTCCCGCCGGGCATGGCATCCTCATTGGAGAGTTGGAAGGCCTCCTTGAGGTATTTCACCATACTCTCCGGCATGCTTTGATCGAAGAGGAATCTGGCAGGAGCCCCGATACGACGTTTGGCAAGACTCTGTGAAACTTTTTCCGCGAGATCCCCCGCGAATTCATCTTCAATCTGCAAGTCGGCATCCCGCGAAAGTTTGATGCAGTAAGCATCTTTTACCATGTAGCCGGGGAAAATTTCATCGAGATAGCTGCGAATCACGTCATCAAGGAACACGATGTCGTGACGTGTTTCACTGCCGGGCAATTCCAGAAACCGGGGGCAGTAGTGGGTGGGAATCTCCACTAAGGCATAGCAGGTTCGCTTGCGCAGGCCCTTACCGGTCTTTTGAGCTCCAGTTTTCGATCTGGGATGCATCCGCACCGCCAAATAGAGGGCCTTATCCCGCAAAAAATGGATAATTCGGCCTTTCTGGAGAAGATTGGGATTTACGAATGGCATTACCTCTTCCCGGAAATAGTTCCGGATGAAGGTGGCGTGCTTTTTGTCGTCCAAAATCGCATTGTGCAAGTAGATTCCCCCGGATTCCAGGCCTGGCAGGATCTGATCGTGGTAAATCCTTCCGAATTCAACCTGCTGGGTTAAAACCGTTTGGTGGATCTCACTCAGCAACGCTTTGGTGTTGAGACCAAGGTTCTTCCGGGAATTTTTGTCCAGATCAAGCAGACTTCTGATCGAGGCCACCCTTACCCGGAAAAATTCATCCAGGTTGGATGAGAAAATGGCGAGGAATTTTACCCGGTCGTAAAGCGGCAGAGATTGATCCCGCGCTTCCCAGAGGACGCGTTCGTTGAATGAAAGCCAGCTCAAATCCCTGTCGCCGTAGGGAAGAATCGCGGACGGATCCCCGCTATGATCAGAAGAGCCGGGGGATCCATCTTTGGCTATTGCCGACAACCGTCCGGTCTGGTTCAGGTCACAGTGGGCCGTATCCATAATGCCTGTATCAATGCTCATTCAGTGTATCAGGCTTTTTGACTGGTTTTCAGGATTGACCGGAGAACAATAAAACGATCACCCAATTGCGACACAGACAAACTGGAAGCACGTCACATTATTGTCACGATCAGAAGGGTTTCGGAAGTGCCGTGAGTAAAGGTGAAGGGCTGGGGAAACCGATTAGTTGCTTGCAAAGGGCGGGGCGCAAGGTGGATATACTATTCACAGTGGCGAATTAAATCTGCTTTTCAATGTCCCGATCAACCAACGTGCGGAAACTTCGTGAACGAATCGCAGAAGTAAGCGAGCTTCGCGACGCGGTCCTCGAATATGCCTCCGAGCACTCAACGATATTGGATCTCATCGAACCCGGCCATCGCGCGAGCGCTGAGAATCTCCTTCACTACCTCGCTCTGCGAAAACGTGACCTTCGCCCGCTTCAACTCAGTCTAAGCCATCTTGGATTGAGTTCACTGGGCCGTCTCGAAGCGCATGTTGAGGTGACTCTCCGCGCGGTCCTTTTCGCGCTTCACTGCCTTGCCGGGACTTCCGGTGGGCAGGCCTCTCTAAAGGCGCGGGAGGAGGAGTTTGAGAAAGGGATGTCTCTTCTCCGCAAGCACACCGAAGAAATTCTCGGGCCGCCGCCGCCCGGACGGGCTACGCAAATCATGGTGACGATGCCCGGCTTCGCAGTTGAAAATCGTGATTTGATTCCGGATCTTCTTAAGGCGGGCATGAACCAAATGCGGATTAATTGCGCCCATGACTCATGCGAAGATTGGAAAAAGATGGTGGAGTGTCTTCGCGAATCCCAATCCGCTTCGGAAGAGCGCTGTCGTGTCGTCTTTGATCTCGCCGGTCCGAAATTGCGCACCGGTCCCGTCGCGCCAGAGCCCGCCGTATTCCGGTGGAAGCCGCTTCGCAATCTCTTTGGACAGACTGTTAAACCAGCCCGCGTCCGCTTCATTCCCGCCCCGTTTGATACTGGTTACCTGCCAGATGTTGCAAGCGGGATTCCTCTTGAGCGAAAGGATTTTGAGCTGCTCCAACCGGGAAGAAGGATCCATCTCAGCGATACCCGGGATCGACGACTCGAGCTTGAGATTGTCGAAAAAGACGGGGACTCCGTTTTCGCGGAATGCTGTCGCACCGGATACATCGCGCCGGGAACGGTGCTGGAAGTCATCGAAGGTTCGCACCACCTCGGAGAGTTGCTTGTCGCCCCGTTCCGCCCCGCGGAAAACAACATCTCTCTTCTCGCGGGAGATCGTCTTACCCTGCTGCGCGGAAACCTGCCCGGGCAGCCGGGCAAAAATGACGAGAGCGAATGGTCTTCGAGAAGCCCGACTATCAGCTGCGATTTTGATTCACTGTTCACCGATTGCCGACCCGGCGAGCCGATTCTCTTCGACGACGGACTCATCGCCGGGGTGATCCGCGAGGTTCGATCCGACCATATTGATATCGACATCCTTCACACCGCGAAACATCCTGCCAAATTGAAGGCAGAGAAAGGGATTAACCTTCCCGATACCATGCTCAGGGTTCCCGCGCTCACGGACAAGGACATCGCCGATCTGGAATCTATCGCCGGGCTCGCTGATATGGTCTCGCTTTCCTTTGTGAGAAGTCAGGATGACGTTGTCGCGTTGATCGGTGAACTGAATCGCATCGGTGCCAAAGACGTCGGCATCGTCCTGAAAATTGAGACGCGAAGCGCCTTTGAATCTCTGCCGGCAATTCTCCTTGCGGCGCTTCGGCACCCGCCCGTAGCCGTTATGATTGCTCGGGGAGATCTTGGGGTGGAACTGGGGTTCGAGCGCATGGCCGAAGTGCAGGAGGAAATCCTCTGGATCTGCGAAGCGGCCCACGTCCCCGTGATCTGGGCCACCCAGGTACTGGAGTCACTCGCCAAGAACGGTGTCGTGACCCGGGCTGAAGTTACCGATGCGGCGATGAGCGGTCGTGCCGAATGTGTCATGCTGAACAAAGGACCCTATATCGTTCAGGCAGTCGAAACGCTTTCCGACATCCTTACGCGAATGCAGGATCATCAGGTGAAAAAGTCGTCGCAGATGCGCCCGCTCAGTATCGCCGGGGTTCGGGCAATCGGTGACTAGCCCGAATGGCATGGAACTCCGTTAATTGCGGCATGCTCTGATGCATCGCTCGCGGGTGATTAACAAAAGAGCACGATATGACTTCTGCGTTTCAACAGGTCGCATTCCGCTCCTTTATTTCGGTGCCTCCGGAAATCCGGCCCGGTTTTCGTGGCAGGGCAAGCGTAAGGAGCACGGCGGCAAGGACAAAAGCACCGCTCGTCCACAGACAGCCTTCCAGCCCGTATCTCAGATAGATGAGCCCGGAAAGGAGCGTTCCGATCAAACGGCCGCAGGCGTTCGCCATATAGTAGAAACCGACGTTGAGGGCGACTTTGTCGGCATCGGTGTAGGCGAGGACGAGATAGGAATGCACCGCCGAATTCACCGCAAAAACGATCCCGAACACCGCAAGCCCCCCAATCACCGCCGTCGCCGGATAAAAGTCGAGCTGAACTGCTGTCGCGATTCCTGCCGTGACAAACGCCAATGCAATTCCCCAGCCAAGAGCAGCCCTCGCCGCCGATTCAGCTTCGGCATTTTCAACGCGCCGCACCAACGCCGGGGCCAATGCCTGAACCGCGCCGTAGCCGATCACCCACAGGGCCATGAATCCCCCCGTTTCCCAGAAATTCCACTTGAGCACTTCTGTCAGGAAGAGGGGGAGACCGACGACGAACCAGACGTCGCGGGAACCGAAGAGAAATAATCGAGCCGCCGAGAGGAAGTTGATCTCACGCGTCTTGGAAAAAAGCGTCGAGAATTTCACTTTCGACTTCGATTTTCCAATATCTCCCTTCAGCAGGGCGAGCGCGAGAAGGAGAATCAGGAACAGGGCACCCGCCATCGACCACAACGCCGCTGCAAATCCTAACCAATTCAGGAGAACGGCCCCTAGGAAAAAGCCAGCCCCTTTAAGCGCGTTTTTTGACCCGGTGAGGATGGCGACAAATTTGAAGAGCAGGTGCTCCGATCGGGAGGATTCCTCTTTTGAGGGAACGAGCACTTTGATCGCACTCTTTGAACTCATTTTGGTGAGA
>JAGNMT010000153.1 GCA_017991025.1 Verrucomicrobiales bacterium | reverse complement strand
TTGGATCGAGGAAGGGGCTGACTTTGGGGCTTGGAAAGAGGATGACAAGCCTCTCGAAGTTCCTGAGTGGGACGGAAAAGAGAAGGAGTAAGTTATCGTCGAGATTTCGGCCGGTTTGGCTTAAAAATTCTCGTCATTTTTACGCAAAAAAGCCGGAGCGATTGCTCCGGCTTTTTTTCGGTTCAGCCGTTTCAATGATCAGTGGTTACCGGCGAGTTTTCCGGCAAAGACGACATAGGATTCCGCGAGGCTTTTGATCTTCGCTGCCCATGCCGCATCGGTGATCTTTCCTTCCGCATCGATGATTTGATGGGCGGAACGCACCGCGAGCATTTCGGGATAAACGGTGACCTGGATATTCTGCAGGAGGGTGCGTAGACTGTAGAGCCCTCGGAGGCCACCGAGCGCACCCGGCGAGGCACTGAGGAGGAGGGCGCTCTTTCCTGAGTAGGCGGCGAGAGGCGGCTCATCGTCCGATTCGGCCCGGCTGCACCAGTCGATCGTGTTTTTCATGAGGGCGCTGAAGGCACTGTTGTATTCCGGGCTGGCAAGGATGAAGCCATCGGCTTTGCGGAATTTTTCCTTGAGCTGCTTGGCCGCTTCAGGAACGCCGTTGGCGTCTTCGAGGTCCTGATTAAAAAGAGGGAGTTCAAAGTCCCGCAGGTCGATGAGATCGACATCGGCCCCACCTGCGGATGCCGCTTCCGCGGCTGCCCTGAGGATTGCGGTGTTGAAGGAGCCCTTTCGGATGCTTCCGGAAAAAGCGACGAGTTTAGGTTTGGACATCGCCATTCGAAAGTTGAACAGGAATTATTTCACCGGCGAAAAATCCGTTGCCTTGAGCAGGGTGGAGGCGACGTCTTTTTCGATCAACAGTTTACCGTCTTTTTCCGAAGCATCCCGGGCGGCAATCCAGGCCGGATCTTCCCGGAAGGCGTTAAAACTTGCGGTCTGGGACTCGGCGGACTCGTGAGCGAGGAAGTAGAGCAGAGTGTTCTCACTGCCTTCCTGGCCCTCGTCGAGATGGAAGTAGAGGAGGTTCTCCATCCCGTGCTTCGCAAAGAGGGCGACCGTGTGATCACGAAAACGGGTATCGAGGGCCTCCAGTTTTCCCGGGAGAGTGGTGTAGCGGCGCATTTCAAAAAGACGGGGTGCCTTGCCTGCTTTGATCGGGAGGGCCGGTGAATAGTCGGTTCGGCTCAAAAATAGACTCTCTACTTTGGTGATAAGCTTGCCGTCCGCCTCCGAGGCTTCTTTGGCCGCGACCCACACCGGATCGGCTTGAAAGGCTTTCCAGGAGGTCTCTCTGGCTGCTTTGTCAGGGTAGGCGAGAAGGTAGACGAGGGTGTTGCTTTCGTTCGCCTGCGGCACCCAGTAGATAAGATTAGTCATCCCGTGTTTTTCAAAGAGCGCAACGGTGTGGTCCCTGAAGCGGGTCTGAAGCGCTTCTAGTTTGCCTTCGGCTGCGTGATAGGTTCTGAGTTCGAAGCAGGTGAGATCGGCGGCACTTGCCGGGGTAATGAAGCAGGAAAGAAAAAGGGTAAGAGCAATAAGAAGTGATTTCATGTTGATGGGGAGATGGGGGTTAAGAATCCGAGGGGTGGGGGGAAGGGTTTCGATGAAAAATCCAGCGTCCCCATCCGATGAGAAAGGAGACCCCGCCGAGCGGGGTGATCGCGCCGAGTTTGCTGATGTCAGTCAGGGCTAGCGCATAAAGACTGCCGGAAAAGAGAATAATTCCCGCGAGGAACCAGTAGTAGCCGAGCGGTCGCCCGGGAAGAACGGCGATCACAAAAAGGGCGAGGCCGTGGATGAGGTGATAAAAGGTCGCCGTTTCCCAGTTCCCAAGCCGTCCCGTGGCTTCGAGGCGATCGGCGAGTCCGTGCGCTCCGAAGGCACCCAGGGCGATCCCGAGAAAAATGACGAGGGCGGCGATACGGATGCGGGAAGTGGGGGACATGACGGGAAATGGATTCGTTCGTCAGATAACATCCGATTTTGTCACCATTCAAGTAATCACGGACGAATCGTTGTGATTCCGGTGTATCCGGAAGGCGGATTGAGAAAGATTTAGCCACTTCGAACTGTTTCGAGAAGCTTGACTTTGGAGGTAGCGGAGCGAGAGATAAGTTGTCTGTGATAGAAGTTCTCGTCATTTTTATTCTTCTCGTGATCAACGGAGTTTTCGCCATGGCGGAGATCGCCCTTATCTCCGCGCGGAGAACCCGGTTGAAACGATTGGCTGATGCCGGCAGTAAGGGGGCGCGGCTCGCCCTGAAACTGGGTGAAAATCCGGAACGTTTTTTAAGTACGGTTCAAGTGGGGATCACGATGGTGGGTGTTCTCGCAGGGGCCTACGGCGGATCCAGTCTCGCCCCCTACGTGACTCCGCTCTTTGAGAAGATCCCGGTGCTTGCTCCCTTTGCCGAGCGCTTGTCTTTTATTCTGGTCGTGGCGCTTATCACGTATGTCTCGCTGGTGGTGGGGGAATTGGTGCCGAAGGGGCTTGCGATGCGGTTTCCCGAGGCGATCGCCTCAGGGATGGCCCGGCCCATGGATATCCTTTCCACGGCGGCAAAACCGCTCGTGTTCTTTCTCGAACTCAGCACCCGATTGGTGCTAAAGATTTTCGGGAAACGCCCTTCGGGTGAGGGGGATGCCTCGGTCGATGATGTCGAAGTCATTCTGCGCGAGGGGATTGTGACAGGAATGGTGCGCCGCGAGGAATCTGAAATGGTCGAGGGCGTTTTCGACCTAAGGGATGTTCTGGCGGAAGAGGTGATGCGCCCGAGGCCGCTGGTGATTTTTATTCCGCATGAGGCTCCGCTGGAGTCCTATTGGTCCCAGGTTGCAGAGACGGATCAGACGGTATTTCCCGTGTTTGAGCAAAATCGGGATTCCGTGATCGGGCTCGTCTCATTGCGGGCGCTCTTTGCCAATCTGGCTGGACCCCACCCCAAGGCACTCAAAGACATCTGCCAGCAAGCATTGTTTGTCTCCGAGACGCAGTCGGCCCTTTCGCTCCTCGATACGCTTAGACATTCCCCTCTCGGCGCGGCGCTCGTCGCGGATGAGTTTGGGACCGTGAGGGGATTGATTACTCTGGAAGATCTGGTTGAAGAAGTGGTCGGTGAATTGCGCCCCGGAGATCTTCGATCGGACCGCCCTGGCGTGAGAGAGACCTCACCAGGTTCCTGGTTGGCCGATGGCCTTGCCGAGATCGAGTTGGTCGAGGAGTCGATTCCAGGCTTTGCCGAGCTTACCGAGGCGGAGAAAGAGCCATTTCAAACGCTCGCCGGTTACATCGTCCATCTCTTGGATCGATTGCCGGCTGAGGGCGAGATATTCACGGCAGGGGACTTTGACTTGGAAATTATCGATATGGACCACCAACGCATCGATAAAGTCGCGATCCGGCGACTGTCGCGGTCCGGTGACGAGGAGGGGAGCGAGGCCTCGGCATAGTCGTCTATCGCGGTCATTCCGTGATTGCGCCCGACGCTTGAACGCAGGGACTTGACCTGAAGGTCGTTTCGAGCCTAATCTTCAACTTAATGAGAACCCTCCTCCTATCTATCTGTTTCCTCGTTTCGAGCGTTTGCGCCGGCGAGGCTGTTTCCCTGTTTGACGGAAAAACCCTGAGTGGCTGGACTGGTCAGGACGGCAAGGCTCCGGGGCCAGGGTGGACGGTTGTGGACGGAGTCCTGCAACTCGATGGTGCGGGTGGTAATCTTTTCTCGGAAAAGGAATATTCGAATTTTGATCTCGAGTGGGAGTGGAAAATCGCCGAGGCAGGGAACAACGGGGTGAAATACTGGGTCACCAAAGTCGGAGGTAAGGAGTGGCTCGGCATCGAATACCAGATGCTCGACGATGCTAAACATCCCGACGGGAAGAACGGAGAGAAACGTCTCACCGCCTCCTTCTACGACATTCAGGCTCCCGGAGTCAAAACCCCGGTGAACCCGCCCGGAGAGTGGAATAAGAGCCGCATTGTCGCCAAAGAAGGTAAACTCCAGCACTGGATCAATGGTGTCCTTGTCGGGGAAGCCGACACCAACTCAGCCGATTGGAAGGCGAAAGTCGCGGAGAGTAAATTTAAAGGCAGAGAGGGGTTTGCCCCGGGCAAAGGGAAGATTATGATCACGGATCACAAGGACAAGGTCTGGTATCGCAATATCCGGATCACCGAGCTGTGAGGAACGTAAAAGGCTGTTTTACCCTTGCGGCACCACGAGTTGCGGTGAGGCATATTTCATTACCCTCGGACTTTCGACGGTGAATCCGGCATCAGTCAACACCAGTTCAGCCCCGTCTGGAAACTGACGCAGTGTCCCCTCTGCCGTTTCGAGCAATTCCACGCCGCTGAGAGTTAATGAACCGGAGACCGGGTCAAATCGGAGCGATTTGGCGGAGGCGACACGAAAGGGGGACTTCTGTGTGATTCTTACGTGGTTCGCGAGCAGTGGCGCGGCATCTCTATCCCGGGTGTTGCCGGAGGTGGAGACGCTGACGTCGCTGGCCTCGAGGTGAAAGAGATGATGCTCAACAATGACGTTTCCTTCGTAAATCCGCCGACCTGAGGAATCCTGTGACTGGTCCGCCGTGATGCGCAGATTCTCCTGCCTGGTGCCGGGACGCGGCATGGCATCGAATGCCGGGCCCATGGTCGTGATGAGTTCAAAGTTGCCATCCGCAAAGGACGGTGGTGCGTTCACCGTTGCCCCGGACGGTACCGAAGAAACGAGATCCAGCGCACCCGTGTATCGATTTGCAGAGAGCATTGGAGGGTCTGCTTTGGCGGTTTCCGCCGGCACTACCACTTGAGTTAATTGGCGCAGAACGAACGTTAATTCCTCCGTGGGGCGCTCCTGACGACCCGACGGAAGTGAAGAGAGCACCACCACGGCCAAAGCGAGGACGGCGGCGACAGCGGCGCTGCCGGACATCCACATTCGCCAATCGGTCGTCGTCTTTACCGGCGAAATAGTCCTCAGTGACGGGCGGTTCACCGTTTCGAGAAGGATCCGGTGTACGAGTTCCGTATCGAAACCATCCCTGCCGAGGCGGGCGTGTTCGGAAAGGGCCGCGTCGATGAATCGCTCTCCTGCCGGGAGATGGTCGTTGTCGTTGGTTTCAGAATTCATGGTTCAGAGGAGGGAAAAGATTCGCCGACCTTGTGGTCGAGGCATTGTTTCAGGAGGGTGCGCGCCCGTTGGAGGCGTTTTCTCACCGCCGCCGGGGCGACCTGAAGGAGATCAGCGACTTCATCGCCATTGCGGCCCTCGTAGTAGTAGGCGGTGATTGCGGTGCGGAGGTTTTCCGGGAGCCGCTCGAGGCATTGCTCGAGGGCGTCGAACAGTGAACTATCCTCTTGAATCCGGCTCGTCTGCCACGAGGCAATATCGGCATCAATCCGCGCCAGTTCGTTGTCACTAAGATCGTAGCGACGGTTTTTACGCAGCCATTCCCGCCACTTATTCCGAACGATTCCACGCATCCACGTCGCAAAATCGCGGGTCACATCAAAGAGAGCGACCTTTTCGTAGGCCACAATGAAAGACTCTTGCACGATATCCCGTGCCGTCGCGGAATTACGCGTAAGGGCGGCTGCATAAACGAGGAGGTCACGATGGTGCCTCTCTACCAGAGCGGTAAAATCTTCGGGATGCCTCGGGTCGAGGTCACCACTGGGTTGACGGTCGTCGATAGTCACAAGATGCATCGTCCTCCTTGCATTGGCGAGTATTCATCGGTTTGTGACATGTTTTTACCGTTGTCATCAAATCCCCCGGCCGTTTCCCGAAGAATCGACGTTCACCGGGCCGGGATCAGGCGCGCCGCCACGAGGGTCGCTCTCCTTCTTTGAGGATAGCGCGAACCATCATGAGTTCTCCGATATTCTCCGGTGTGACCAGTCCCACGAGTCGCCCGGTGCGATCGATGACGGGGAGAGCAGGGCAGCCGGTCTCCTGCATGAGTTGAAAGGCATCTTCAAAGGCGTCAAGCGGACGCACACTTTCTCCACAAGTTTGCATCACCGCGACAACAGGGGTGGCCGGTCCGGTTTCACGCAGAGCCCGGATCATGGGATCGCGAGTGAGAAGTCCGAGAAGGTGCCCGTTTCCGTCCAGAACAGGGAACTCCTGCTGCGAGGTGCGCAGGAGCGCCTCAATCGCGGTGTCGATGGTGTCGGTTTCCGAGAGGCTGACCCATTCGGTTACCATCGCATCGGCGACGCGGACACCGGTGGAAATGTCCTTCATCTGCGCCATGGCATTCTCCGAGGCGGCTCCGAGATAGACAAAGAGCGCGATAAAGACGAGGAATGGATTGGCGAAGAGACCGATGAAGCCGAGTACGAAAGCCAGGCCCTGGCCAATACGCGCGGCAATTTGCGTGGCACGGGCCTGACCGATTCTCATTGCCAGCAGCGATCGGAGGACCCGGCCCCCGTCCATCGGGAAAGCGGGGATCATGTTAAAGAGGACGAGCATGATGTTGATCGACGCCACTTTGACGAGCATGGATCCTTCGGGGTCTGCAAGACTCGAGGCGGGGTTCCAGTCAATCTGAAACCCGAGGACGGCGATGATCACTCCGGCGATAACGACATTAACGAGGGGCCCCGCAACCGCTACGACCAGTTCCTGCCACGGTTTGTCCGGCATGCGTTGAATCCGCGCGACTCCACCGATCGGCAGCAGGGTGATATCGGGAGTTTGGATGCCGAATGCCTTCGCGGCCATGGCATGGCCGAATTCATGAAGGAGCACGCAACCAAAGATGATCAAAATGAAACCGATACCTTCGATCGCGGCGGTTCTACCCCCGGTCAGGTAGTAGCTAATCCCGATCCAGGCGAGGAGAATGAGGAAAGTGAGGTGAATCCGGACTTCGATACCGGCGATTTTGGCGATTTTGATAGACCAGCGCATCAGGGAATGGGGGGTATTTGCCTCGTAGCGGACTGATTAAAGAACTTTCGCTTCAGTCCGACTAAGGATGATGCCGGAATTACACCAACGCCACCACTGATTGCCGGTTTCGAAGGTAATGCACTGTCAACATTGTTTGACGAGATGGGTTTCATTGTTTCAATCGTTTTGTTCCAGCGGCGGGATATCAGGTATTAGCAATTCTAATTCGTTTTGAGGGGTATGGGCGAATAACGCTCGAATTCGGGCAGAAGGCAGCTGACGCATTAGCCGCGCTAATTTACGCGATTATTCCAGAAATTCCTTTTGCACGAAGGGACACACCCTCTATTTTGCGGAAATGCTGAACTAGAATTTCAGTTCAAATGCCCCTATGACACCTACTTCACGAGTTTGCAGCCTGCTTTTGGCTCTCAGCGCTTCTGCTTTTGCGCAGGAAGCGGATATCAACCAAGGGAACTGGGTCTCCTGGAGGGGGCCGCTTCAGACGGGAGAGAGCCTCGAGAGTTATAAAGATTACGAGTTTAATACCGAGCCAGTCTGGACTGACGCGATTGCGGGACGGGGTAATCCGGTGATTTTTAAGGGCCGTCTTTACTCATGGGGCTATCGCGGCAGCGGCCCGGAACTTATGGAAGTGCTCCAGGCCCGTGACGAGAAAACGGGTAAGGTGATCTGGGAGCGGGAAACGCAGGAATTCATGTCTGACACGGCCTACAGTCGTTATACAATCGGCGCGCCGACCGTCGATCCCGCGACTGGCAATGTTTTCCTGATGAACACCTACGGTCAGGTCATTTGTTTTAGTCAGGAC
>JAGNMT010000151.1 GCA_017991025.1 Verrucomicrobiales bacterium | reverse complement strand
AGTTCAGGGCGAATTGCTCGATTTTTCCTGCCTTCACCACTGGGCCCCGGAATTCGAAGTGACCGATCTGCGGGCCCGCGCCCGTGACGATGCGGGCGTTTGAGGCCCGGTTGGCGGCAACCGGTCGAATCCAGGCATAGATTTTACAAAATCATCTTGCGCCGTCTCAATTCTTCTGTTTCTGTAATAACAGAAATAAAAGAAATGAACGAATTGCCACCCTTTGCACAGCATTTTATCCTCCACTGGGGGGAAATGGGAACCAAGTGGGGGATTAACCGCACCGTCGCCCAGATTCATGCGCTTCTCTATATTTCTGAGCAGCCGCTCCACGCGGAGGATATTTGCGCAAGGCTGGGCGTCGCTCGTTCGAATGTGAGCAATAGCCTGAAGGAACTGCAAAACTGGGGGATCGTGAATACCGTCCATCTCCCTGGAGACCGGAGAGATCATTTTGAGTCGATCAAAGACGTTTACGAGCTTTTCCGCGTCATCGCCGCAGAACGAAAGCGACGAGAGGTGGACCCCACCCTGACGAGGCTGCGAGCCTGCGCCAGTGAAGCGGGAAAAACCAATGAGCCGGCCGACGCCTATGGCAAACATCAGCTTGAGGAGTTGCTCGGGTTCTTTGAACTCGTGAGTGATTTTTATGAAAAAATGGACCGGCTCCCCACCAAGTCGGCCATCAATGCAATCCGCATGGGAGACAAAATCGCCCGATCGATCGGTGCTTTCGTAAAATAGCCCGGAACACCCCGGTGCCGGATCCCGCAAAAAACAGAACCATGAAAAACACGAATCCAAAAGCCCGGGTCGTCATCGCCGGAGGCAATGGCTTCCTTGGGAAAGCCCTCGCCGAGGCGCTCGATAAGGAGGACTACGAGGTGATCATCTTGACGAGAAATCCCGAAAGTTATGCGGGAGCCGGGACAGCAGTCCGCTGGGATGGCAAAACCGTCGAGGAGCGCTGGGTGAAGCACCTTGAGGGAGCTCATGCCCTTGTGAACCTGACCGGAAAATCGGTGGAATGCCGCCAAACCTCAAAAAATCGCGAAGAGATTCTGCTCTCGCGTGTCGAGCCTCTCAAAACGCTCGGGGATGCCCTGCGTCTCGTCTACCGGCCTCCAGCCGTCTGGGTGCAGGCCGCAAGCCTCGCCATATACGGAGACGCCGGTGACCGGCTCTGTGAGGAATCTGCATTTGTTCCCGACGCCTATCCGAGCGACGTCTGTGTCGCCTGGGAGGAAGCGCTGGGACGCGCGATTCGTCCGGAAATGCGCTGGGCGGTCCTCCGGATTGGTTTTGTCCTCGGCCGAAACGGCGGAGCGCTCCCGACGCTGGCACGCATCGCCCGAATCGGTCTCGGCGGTCGCATCGGATCCGGAAAGCAATGGATCAGTTGGATTCATCTCGATGACATGATGCGCCTCTTTCTCGAAGCGATCAGGAATCCCTCGATTCACGGCATCTGCAATGCAACGGGACTGCAACCGGTGACGAATACGGAGTTCATGGAAACGCTGCGCAAATCTCTGGGTGTGCCGTTTGGCCTCCCCGCTCCGGCATGGCTCGTTCGGGCCGCCGCGCCGATTTTAAACACCGATCCTGATCTCGCTCTGAGTGGTCGTCGTGGATTGCCCTGCCGCATCCACGGGTTGGGCTTTCGGTTCCGCTTTCACGAACTGGAAGAAGCGCTCGCCGACCTCCTTCATCCCCGCACTGCCGCCGAAAGGGAACGGCAATGGGTACAAACCTTCGCCCGGTAGATCGCCTCATGACTCCTTTCCGCAGCAGGCACCTCCAGACCCCTGCTGGAAATATGTCGGCTGAGGACGGGATCGAACAGGGTCAAGCGCTGGACCTGACCCTGTCTCCTCTCGACGCCGCCAGACCCGGCTCCATCGCTGCGAAAGCGCGAGCACGCATGGAAGCGGCCTCATGGGAGACCCTCTTCCTGGCGGATTGGACCGAAGCGACGTTTCTCCATTTTGAAGTCGATGGGAAGCTTCTACAGCATGTAGTGCCCTTTGCCATTGACCGGTACGAGGGGCGCAGTTTCGTCACACTCGTCGCGTTTACCATGAAGCGCCTGCGATGCCGATACGGCGGTCGTTATACGGAATGGCTAACCTACCCCATCGCCAGCCACCGCTTTTTGAACTTGAGAGCCTATGTCCGAGGCCGGGACGGAGCAGGGATCTTCTTCATGCACGAATGGCTGGACAACCGACTCTCCGTGCGAATGGGCCCGTTCACTTTCGGGCTTCCCTATCGACATGCCTCCCTCGAATATCTTCGAAGTGAGACAGCGGTGAGAGGAGAAATTCGGTCACCTGAAGCCAGCGGTGCGTTTTTCGGGCGGTTCAGCGGGACAACCAGTCTGGCGGAACCGGATGGGCTCGACGCATTCTTTCTCGAGCGTTACACGGCCTACACGGCAGCGGGTCGCCGCCCGATGTTCTTCCGCGTCTGGCACCATCCGTGGCAGTTCAGGGCTCTTGAGATCGATGCGCTTGAAATCGTGAACTTTCTTGGCGAACTCCGGCAGGACTGGGTCAAATCGATGCGCTTCGTCTCCGCCGTCCACAGCGAGGGCGTTGAGGATGTCTGGATGGGCAGGCCTCATGCTGCCTGAGCGATGAATGATTCCATTGTCTTTTCAACGGTCAATTCATTTGCAATGGCGTGGATTCTGCGGGTTCATTGCTTTCAATGGAAGAGAACCCTTTTCGAGAAGCTGACCTGAGTCTTCGAAATCATCCGGAATCATGCATCATCGTGATTTTCGGAGCGACTGGCGATCTCACCCATCGCAAATTGATCCCGGCTCTCTACAATCTTGCGGCGGACGGCGATCTCCCCGCCGGTCTTCGTGTTGTTGGGTTTGCCCGTCGTGAGAAATCGGATGAGGAGTTCCGCACTGGACTTGAGGAATTGAATAAAGAGGTCTCGCGGCAGGGGCACAATGGAGACCTCTGGGCGCAATTTTCCCAAAGCATTACCTACCACACGAGCGAGTTCGGTGATCTGGAAGGATATGCCGCTCTCAAAAATCGCCTCGATGAAATGGAGAAAGCCGGGGCGAGTCCGAATCGTCTGTATTACCTCGCCTCAGCGCCTGAATTCTTTGACGACATTCTCCTCCAACTGCGGGAATCCGGATTGAACCGTTCGGAAACGGGCTGGTGCCGGGCCGTTGTTGAAAAACCGTTCGGGACGGACCTTGCGACCGCTCAGCATTTGAACCATGTCGTGAATGAGACCTTTGCCGAGGCAAACACCTACCGCATTGACCACTACCTGGGCAAGGAAACCGCCCAGAATATCATGGTGCTGCGCTTCGCGAATCAGCTCTTTGAGGTGCTCTGGAATAACCGCTTCATCGATCATGTGCAAATCACCTGCGCCGAGCACCTCGGGATGGAAGGGGGGCGGGGCGGGTATTATGACAAGGCAGGAGCCCTGCGCGACATGGTGCAGAATCACCTTCTCCAGCTGCTCAGCCTCATCGCGATGGAGCCACCGGCAGACCTCACGGCCGATGGGGTCCGGGATGAAAAGGTGAAAGTATTGAAGTCGCTGCGCCCTTTCAAAAATGCCGACGAGGTCGGAAAGAGTGTCGTTCGCGCCCAGTACACGGCGGGCACCGTGAATGGAAATGAAGTTCCCGGCTACCGGCGCGAAGACAGGGTCAATCCCGGATCCCTGACGGAGACCTTTGTCGCGCTGAAAATCATGATCGACAATTGGCGCTGGGAGGGCGTGCCCTTTTACATGCGCATGGGCAAACGTCTTCCAAGAAAGGGGACCGAGATTTCGATCCATTTTAAACATGCCCCCAAGGTTCTCTTCAACGCCGGCACCGGGGCAGAGGCGATGCCGGGCAATGTCCTCGTGATCCGCATTCAGCCCAACGAAGGAATCTCGCTCGGGATGCGCTCGAAGCGCCCCGGACCCGCCGCAACTTTGCAGGCGGTGAAAATGGATTTTCGCTACCAGACCAGCTTCGGCAAGAGCAGTCCGGAAGCCTACGAGCGTCTTCTCCTCGATGCCATGGCCGGTGACGCTACGCTTTTTGCCCGGAAAGACGAAGTCGAAACAGCATGGCGTTATGTCGATCAGATCGAAAACGCCTGGCACAAATCGCCGGCTCCTCCCAAAATGGCCGAGTATCCCGCCGGGTCCTGGGGACCTAAGGAAGCGGATGAACTCCTTGATCTGGACAGTCACGAATGGCGACGCTTATAAAAGACCGATGGCTAAGAGGACTGGCGACGGGTCTTCTAGTCCTCATGAGTGTGGCAGGTTCATTCCCTGTCAATTATGCCGGAGATGTATTCGCTCTCGATATCTGGAAGTTAACGATCCCGCTGGATGACGATGGAGACGGGGTTGCCGACGAGGTCACGATGCCAACCCTCCGCAATTTTGAAGATCCGGGCTTCTTTCTTCTCTCAAAAACCGGCGACTCCATTTGTTTCCGGGCGCGTTGCAGTGACGTGACTGCGGCGGGATCTGTTTCGTCGCACAGCCAGTTGCGTGAAATCAAAAAGAATACCGGGACCGCTGCCAACTGGGGCTCCAACGATGGCCAGGTCCACAACATGACGATCACTCTGGCCTTTAATGCGGTGCCTAAAACCAAACCGGAAGTCGTTGCGGCGGGCATCTATGCCGGGGATGACGCTGTTTTCACGATCTGCCTGGAAGGGAAAAGACTCCTCCTGAAGTGCCTCGACTTTGAAACGATTGTCCTCGAAGAATCCTATGTGACCGGCACAATGGTGGATCTGATGATCATCATCGACAGCGGACGGATCAGGGCATTCAGGGGCTCAACGCAGCTCAAGGAGTGGCCGTGTGATAAAAAAGAACTCCATTTTCGGGCCGGTTGTGAAGTCCCGGCGAATCCGGCCAGAGCCTCCACCACAGAATTCGGAGAGGTGGAGATTCAAAAGCTTTTTGTGACTCACGAACCCAAGTGAGCAGTCTGCCGGCGTCCAGCTGAAATTCCGCACTCGACAGGTTCCTGTCGCCAGTTTATGGAAAGTGATATGGCTCATCACCACTCCAGCGAAACGCCCGCCGTCGGTATTATCATGGGTAGCACCTCGGATTGGCCTACTTTGTGCAAAGCTGCCGAGGTCTTGCGCGACTTTGGTATCTCCTTTGAAGCCAAAGTCGTGAGCGCCCATCGTACGCCGGATTTGCTCTTCTCGTATGCCAAGAGCGCCAGAAGCCGGGGGATCAAGTGCCTCATCGCCGGCGCAGGAGGAGCTGCGCATCTTCCGGGAATGGCGTCCGCCCTCACGACGATCCCCGTCCTCGCCGTCCCGGTGAAATCCCGCGTTCTCAACGGTGTTGATTCCCTGCTCTCCATCGTGCAAATGCCCGCCGGGATTCCCACCGCGACGTTTGCGATTGGTGAAGCCGGGGCGACCAATGCCGGGCTTTTCGCCGTCTCTCTTCTGGCAATGGAGGATGACACCCTTGCCGGAAAGCTCGAGGAATACCGCGAAAGTCTCCGTGCTAAAGTCGAGTCCGCCGAACTACCCCCTCTCGAGGCTGCCGAATGAGCGTTTATTACCCTCCCGGTTCCACGATCGGTGTCCTTGGCGGCGGACAGCTTGGCCGCATGCTGACTATGGCCGCCCGTCGCATGGGTTATCGGGTCGTCTCCTGGATCGGAGCGCCGGACAGCGGCCCGGCGGGCATGGCGGACGTCGTGATCGAAGCGCCTTTTGACTCTCCTTCCGCCCTCGCCGCCTTCCTCGCCCAATCCGATGTCGCTACGGTTGAGTTTGAGAATATCCCTCAGGGTCTTCTCAATACGATTGCGGAAAAAATCCCTCTCATGCCCGGAGCGATGGCTGTCGCGATCTGCCAGCATCGGGAACGGGAAAAACGATTTCTCATCGAGAACCAGTTTCCCTGTGCCCGATTCTCCGTCGTGGCCTCTGCGGATCAGTTAGGTGCGGCGCTCCAGACCCTGCCCGACAACGGGGGTATTCTGAAGACCGCCGAATTTGGCTATGACGGCAAAGGGCAGGTCTCCGTCACTCGTGAAGGTAATAGCGAAGAGGTCTGGGCGCGCTTTGATGCCCCCCGGGCCGTCCTCGAAGAGAAGATCGCGCTTGCCGCCGAGTTTTCCGTTCTCGTGGTGCGTGATCAGGCCGGCAACACCGCCACCTATGATCCGGCAGAGAACATTCATCGTGATCATATCCTTGATGTCTCGATCGTCCCGGCACGACTGAATCCCGATCTTCTCTGCGACGCCGAGCGAATCGCCGCTGCGCTTGCTGCCGCGCTCGAATACATCGGGATTCTCGCCGTGGAGTTTTTTGTTTCAAAGGATGGCCGTCTTCTCGTCAACGAGATGGCACCGCGGCCGCACAATTCAGGTCATCATACCATCGATGCCTGTGAGACCTCGCAGTTTGAGCAGCAACTCCGCGTTCTCTGCGGTCTTCCCATCGGGAGCACCCGTCTTCACAGCCCGACCGTGATGTTAAATCTCCTTGGCGAGGTCTGGGAGAAAAACGGCGGAACGCCCGACTGGCCGGCATTGTTGGCGCTTCCCGGAGCGGTTTTGCATCTATACGGCAAACATGAGGCACGCTGCGGCCGGAAAATGGGCCATGTCACCTTCACCGCCGAGACGCTTGCCGAGGCCATGGAATTGCAAAACCGGGCGCGTGTTATCCTCGGGATGCCCGCTCTACCTGCGGATTTCTGATACGAAAAAGCGATTGAGGAACACGTCGTATCCGCTTAAGTCTGCGCCATGCATGAAAGCGCGCCGTTAGGTCAACTGTTGCTCACTGGAGTTCCCGGAAGTGAACTGGATCCCGAAACCGCCCGCCGTTTTCGAAAGCTGCAGCCGGGCGGGTTTATTCTTTTCGGTCGAAATATCAAGACTCCGGAACAACTGCGGAAGCTCATCGACGATCTCCGGGATCTCAGTGACATCGAACCTTTCATCACGATTGATCAGGAGGGGGGGCGCGTCTCCCGGTTACGTTTGATCGGCAGTGAACCGCCGAACGCGCAACAACTGCGTAAGAAGGGCGATCTGAAGCTCGTCGCGCAGCACGGCCGCCTCACCGGCCAGATCCTGAGGATGTTCGGCTTCAACCTCGATCTCTGTCCTGTCCTCGATCTGTCCTTTGACGATGAAGCGGACAATTCCCTGAAAGGGCGCTGTTATGGAACCACTCCCGATGAGGTGATTCGCAATGCCTCGGTTTTCAACCTAGCGATGCGGAAGGAGGGCGTTCTCAGCTCAGGCAAACATTTCCCAGGTTACGCCTCGGCGGAGTGTGATCCCCATCATGAGTTGCCGGTGATCAACAAAACCCTCGCCGAAATGGAGGCGCAGGAGCTGAAGCCTTTCCGGGCCCTCCTCCCCGACCTCGACAGTATCATGACCTGCCATTCCCACTATCCCTGCTGGGACGCGGATAGGCCGCGATGGCCGGCTTCTCTTTCGAAAAACATCATCGGTCAGTTTCTTCGGAATCAGCTTGGTTACAACGGTCTCGTCATGACCGACGACCTGGACATGGGCGCGGTCCTGAATGAAGTGACGTTTGAAGAAACGATCCAGGCCTGCATCGAAGCCGGAAATGATCTCGCCATGATCTGTCATCGCGTCGAACTGGTCGAAAAGGCCGCCGAAGTCATCGCGACGCTGCCCGACCCCGTATTGCATGATGCCCTGGTCAGGATCGAAGCGACGAAGAAAAAAATGGCTC
>JAGNMT010000152.1 GCA_017991025.1 Verrucomicrobiales bacterium | reverse complement strand
GGTCAGCAAAGAGTCCAGCAGTGTTCCCCGATCGATCCTCGAAGCGCTTGCAAAAAACGACGTTGAAAGCCTGAAAGTGACGATTGCCGATCCCGCGAATCCCAAGCTCACCCTGGACCTGACTCTCTTCGTCGCCGGCAGGCAGGCTGAATTCCAGGCTCTCCTCACCGGGTTGAAGTGATCCGGCATTGACGGTCTGCCGGAAAAAGCCGCGGGTCGCCCCCGCGTGAAGACTGAAGTCGCGGTCAGCCGAATCAACCCCGGATGGCACCGTGAGAAGTGTTGGCTCGCAGGACCTTGAGGGTTGCCTCAGAGTTCGCTACGGTCCTTCGAACCGGCTTCAAACGCGAAGCTTCCACGGCCGATTTAGTATGACCCTGCCCCGAATCACCCGGTTCGAAATACCGTTCGTCACCCCCACAACTTGCCGCGATTCTTCCAGTCAATGAGCAACTCCCTGAATCGTTTCGCTTGAGGAGGATCGAGGTCCTCCTGCCAAACCAGGACCAGCTCGACGTAGCTGGCGGGAGTCAGCGGAACAAAGGTCAAAGACTTTTCCGCTACCGTGACGGAATCCGGCACGACGCCGATTCCTGATCCCGCCTCGGCATACCGGAGGACGGTACCGATGAGGCTGGGGGTCTCGGCCAGATACGGGGTAAAACCGGCCTGTCGGCAGCTTGCGATGACCGAATCGTGGAGACTGATACCTTCGCGCCGCGCCAGTACGATGAGCGGCTGTGACTCCAGTGCCGTCCAGGGAATGGATCGTTTCTTTGCGAGCGGATGATGCGAAGTCACCACGACGCCAAGTCGTTCCTTGCGCAAAAGGACGGTTCGCAAGCCGAGGGATTCGTGGGACAACACGGGACGTGTCATGGCCACCGATAAACGTCCCTTGGCAACCATTTCCCAGACTCGTTCGGGAGTGCGCTCCTCGAGATGAATAGAGACGAGGGGGTATCTCTTCCGGTATTCAGCGAGCACCCGCCCGAGAAAAGATTGTGTCGGTGGTCCGATATAACCGAGCCGGAGTTCTCCCTCTTCGCCTGCCGCCGTGCGTTTGACACGGCGAAGGGAGTCTTCCCAACGTTCGAGCAACACCCCGGTTTCGTGCAGGAGAACTTCGCCGGCGGGAGTGAGGCGAACATAGTGTTTTGTCCTCTCGAAGACACTCGCCCCGAGTTCGGCCTCGATCTCCATGACGGCTCGGCTTAAGGCCGGCTGGGCGACACGAAGCTTTCTCGCCGCCCGGGAAAAGTTCAGTTCCTCGGCAACTGCCTGAAAGTATCGAAGATGACGTAGATCCATAATTCTGCTGGTAATAACCAATCAGCATAACCATGATAGCGAGCTTTTATTTCCTCTGCATCTGAAAACGCTCTTAACTTGAAAAGTGAGCAATCTTCAGCTGGCCATACAATTTTTCTTCCAGATCGCTGTGATCCTGATCGCGTGCCAGATCGTGGGCATGATCGCGAAACGTATGGGCCAGCCCCAGGTCGTCGCCGAAATGATTACCGGGGTGCTCCTCGGTCCCTCGCTACTTGGGCTTTTCCTTCCGGAAGTGTCGGCGAAGCTATTTCCCGCTGATTCGATGAAGGTCCTCTTCCCTGTCTCCCAGCTCGGACTGGCGATTTACATGTTTGTTGTAGGGCTTGAGTTCCGCATGGACATCGTGCAGAAAAGACTGAGGAGCGCGATAGCTGTCTCGGCGGCGGGCATGGTCGCACCTTTCCTTCTCGGGGCTGCTCTTGGCTGGTACTTTTTCCATCACACGGAACTCTTCCCGGAAAAAACGAGGATGCGGGAGGCCATGGTGTTCCTTGGAGCAGCGATGTGCATCACCGCCTTTCCGATGCTGGCCCGGATCATCCGTTTCAAAGGTCTCACGGGTACGACGATGGGGACTGTCGCCCTCGGTGCCGGGGCAATCGATGACGCTACCGCCTGGTGTCTTCTCGCCGTCGTCCTCGCGAGTTTTGACGGCGACATGAGTCATGCGCTGATGAATGTGGGTGGCGGCGTGGCCTATACGGCGATTGCCATCTTTGTCCTGCGACCGCTCCTGGCGCGCTGGTCAAAAGGAATCGAGGCGCGAGGAGAGCTGTCGGATGCCGAGTTTGTCCGCTGCCTCGTCCTGCTCGCGCTCGGGGCCTGGATTACGGATGCGATCGGACTGCATGCCGTCTTCGGGGCCTTTATCATGGGGTCGGTGATGCCACGCGGTCTCGTCGCGAAGACCCTCATCGAAAAGATCGAACCGCTCACGGTGGCCCTCCTCCTGCCGCTTTTTTTCACTTTCTCGGGCCTGAACACTCAGATCGCTCTGTTGGACTCCGGGTATCTCTGGGCCATGACGGGGCTAGTCATGATCGCCGCCGTCGGAGGCAAGGGAATCGCCTGCTGGCTCGCTGCACGCGCCACAGGTATCGCGAACCGGGAGGCGCTCGGTATCGGGACGCTGATGAACGCGCGCGGACTCATGGAACTCATCATCATCAACATCGGTCTTCAGCGCGGGGTCATTTCCCCATCCCTCTTTGCGATGCTGGTGATCATGGCGGTGGTGACAACTCTGATGGCCTCTCCGCTGTTTGAGCGTCTTGTGGGTAGGCATCGTTTTGCCACTGACGAGGGCACTCCCCCCGCGCATGCGTGATGGGTCTCGGGCTGTCTCGCGTGTTACGGTATTAGCGTTGTGTTGATGACCGTAAGATTCACCTGTTTTACCCTTGGTTTCCTCTTTCTTTCCCTGTGCGGAAATGCGGAGGATTCAGACCATTGGGCCTTTCAATTGCCGGTTCGAGGGGAAGTGCCGGCCGTCGGCGCGGGTCATCCCATAGATGCCTTTATACTTTCCCGACTGGAAGCGGCGCAGATGAAACCGTCACCGGGGTCGGATCCTTATACCCTGCTGCGACGATTGCACCTCGACCTGACGGGCCTGGTCCCTTCTCCGGAGGAGCTTGCCTCATTCCTGATTAGCTGGAGACGTGATCCGATGGCAGCGCGGCGCGAGGTCGTTGATCGTCTTCTTGCTTCCCCGCATTTTGGGGAACGGTGGGGCCGGCACTGGCTCGATCTCGCCCGTTATGGTGAGAGTGACGGTTATCTGGGAGACACGGAAAGACGCTGGGCCTGGCGCTATCGGGATTGGGTCGTCACCGCGATCAATCAAGATCAGCCTTATGATCAGTTCAGCATCGATCAGCTCGCGGGTGATTTGCTACCCGCGGCCACTTTGGAACAGCAAGTGGCGGCCGGTTTTCATCGCAATTCGCTCCGCAACACCGAGGCTGGAGTCGACAAGGAGCTGCATCGTAGAAAGGAAGTCATTGATCGTGTCAACGCCACTGCGACGACCTGGCTCGCACTCACTCTTGCCTGTGCCGAATGCCACGACCACAAACACGATCCGCTCAAGCAAACCGAGTTTTATCAATTTTACGCCTTTTTCAACAACCTCGAAGACAAGGACCTCAATGCACCCTTCGCCGGGGAACTCGTCAACTACGAACGCGCCATCGCCCAATGGCAGGGGAAGACACCGTTGCTTGAGGCCGCCCTCGCAAAGGAGGAAAAGGAAGTCCTGCCCGCTCGCCGTGCGATATGGGAAAAGTCGGTCTCTTCGTTACCGCCTGCGGGAAACTGGACCACTCTGAAGCCGACGAAGGCGGAATCCGGTGCGGGAGACACGAAGAAGATTCTCGACGACGGTTCCATTGTTGTGTCCGGAAAGCCGGGTAAAGATCCCGATACCGTCACTTACACGGTCGAATGGCAGGGTCCTGACACAGGCGTCAAATTTTCCGCATTCCAGCTCGAAGCAATCGGGGTTCCCGGGAGTGGTCGCGAGCCGGGGACTTCGGCCGGGCGAGGGAAGAACGGGGCTTTTGTTCTCTCCAGTTTCACGGTCCGCCATGAGAAAAAGTTAGCCAAAGCGCAGTCGCTATCGCTTGACAAGGTGGCAGTTACTTTTGCCGATGAGGAAACGGATCCCTTCGATGTACTCGATCCGAAGTCGACGAAAGGCTGGAGTGTCTCAAGCCGGACGAGGCAGGCGAATGCTGCGGTTTTCTATTTGAAAGAACCGGTGGAGCTCGCATCGGGCAGTCGCCTCGTTTTCACCCTCGGTAACAAGCAACCCGGAGGCACGACGATGCGTCAGTTCCGTCTCTCCGCAACGGGTGATGCGAAACCGGCGGAACCGTCGATTCTTCCGCCGTCAGTTCGTGAGGCGCTTATGATTGAGTCGGGGAATCGAACGCAGGAACAGATTGAGTCCATTGCCGCTTTTTATCGCAGTATTGACCCGGTCTGGAGCGCGCTGCGTTTTGCCCTGGACGAACATCTTGCGAATCCTCCCGCGAAGCCCCAGAGCAAAGTGCAAACTCTGACCGAGCGAATGGAGAAAAGGCGAGAGAGTTTTGTGCATATTCGAGGGGACTACACCCGGCCCGGACAGTCGGTTGTCCCGGGAACCCCGTCGGTGTTGCATGCGCTCCACACGAGAACCGAAGGCGCAGTCCCTGACAGGCTGGATCTTGCTCACTGGCTCTTTGATGAGGCGAATCCCCTGACTGCCCGGGTCGCCGTGAATCAGATTTGGCAGCATCTTTTCGGAGTCGGGCTCGTGTCCACTTCGGACGATTTCGGGACGGCAGGCGCGGCACCGAGCCATCCTGAATTGCTCGACTGGCTCGCGACTGAATACCGTCGCCTTGGATGGAGTCGCAAAGCGCTGATTCGCCTGATGGTGGAGTCGGAAACGTATCGGCAATCCTCGGCCATCCCGGGTGGGTCAAACGGTGAGGCTCCCGATAATGCCCTCCTCTGGAGGCAGAACAGCTTCCGTGTCGATGCCGAGGTCGTTCGCGACATCCACCTTGCCGCGAGTGGTCTGCTTTCGCGCAAGATCGGAGGCGAGTCGATTTATCCTCCGCTGCCCGGTTTTGTCACGGAAGTGGGGCGCAGTGTGAAATGGCCCGAGAGTCAGGGTGAGGACCGTTACCGGCGCGGGCTCTATATTTTTTTGAAACGTACGATTCTTTATCCGACCCTGACAGTATTCGACGCTCCCGCGACGGATGCCTCGTGCAGTCGGCGGGACCGGTCGAACAGTCCGATGCAGGCACTCGCGCTGCTTAATGATCCTGTTTTCCACGAGTGCGCGGAGTCGCTCGGGAAATCCCTTTTGAAAAAGCACGGGGTGAAGACCGGGGCTGCCATTGTCGAACTTTACGAACGCTGCCTGAATCGTCCGCCTGATCCTGACGAGGTCGATACGCTACTCTCCGCCCATGCCGATTTTGTCATGGAGTCTGATCCCGAACAGGCCCTTGCTGCGACGGCCCGTGTTGTTCTGAATCTTGACGAATTTATCACCCGCGACTGAACCCTCTTAAGTGACATGCTTAACCCTCTTGCCAATCCTTCCCAAAGCCGCCGGGATTTTTTCACCTCCGGGGCGAGCGGAATAGGGGCGCTCGCGCTGGCTTCGCTCCTTCGCGACGACGGGCTCCTCGCCGGGGATGGTTCGTTCAAGGCCCCGCATTTCGCACCGAAGGCGAAAAACTGCATTTACTTCTTTATGGAGGGCGGTCCGAGCCAGATGGATCTCTTTGATCCGAAGCCGAAGCTGAACGAGCTCGACGGTCAGCCGCTCCCGCCGTCGATTCTGGAAAAGGCGCAGTTTGCCTTCATCCAGAAAGATCAGGCCCGGCTCATGGGAAGTCCGCGTACCTTTAAAAAATACGGCCGGTGCGGGATGGATCTCTCGGACCTGCTTCCGCATCTCTCGACCTGCGTTGATGACATCGCACTGATCCGGTCAATGCACTGTGAGCAGTTCAATCACCTCCCGGGGCAGTTGCTCATGTTAACCGGGTCGCCCTTTCGCGGCTGGCCGACCCTCGGTTCTTGGTTGAATTATGGGCTGGGAAGTGACTCGCGCGATCTCCCGGGTTATGTCGTGCTGACGACTCTCGGGCGCGGCCTTCCCGGAGGCGCGGCGAGCTGGTCGAGCGGTTTCCTCCCGACGAATTATGCGGGTTCGCTCTTTCGCAGCCAGGGCAGTCCGGTCCTGAATCTGGAGACACCCGACGGCATCACCCCGGCGATGCAGCGTCGCAGTGTCGAGACGATCAATGCGCTGAATCAGCGGCGTTATGAAAAGAGTGGGCACCCCGAGATTGCTGCGCGGATTAAGAATTACGAACTCGCCTTTCGTATGCAGTCGGCCGCGCCCGAGTTGATCGATCTCTCGGGCGAATCAAAGGCGACGCGTGAAGCGTACGGGCTTGATCGCAGCGAGCGGGATTCGAACGACAAGACCGGTTTTCAAAGTTCTTTTGCCCGCAATTGTCTCCTCGCACGGCGCCTCGTCGAACGGGGCACCCGCTTTGTGACGCTTTTCCTCTCGACCTGGGATCAGCACAGCAATCTCGACTCCGAACTCGCGACGAACACCCGCATTTCCGATCAGCCCGTCGCGGCATTGCTTAAGGATCTGAAAGAACGCGGACTCCTCGATGAGACACTCGTGGTCTGGGGTGGAGAATTCGGCAGGACTCCGCTCGGGGAGAATCGCAGTGGATTCAAGACCGTGACCGGTCGGGATCATCATCCGAATTCCTTCAGCCTCTGGATGGCCGGAGGCGGAATCAAGGGCGGCCAGATTCTCGGAAGAACCGACGAGGTCGGCTGGGGTGTCGTCGAGGATCCGGTCCACGTGCATGATCTCCATGCGACGATCCTGCATCTTTTCGGTTTTGATCATAAGGAGTTCACCTACCGCTTTCAAGGAAGGGATTTCCGAATCACAGATGTGGAAGGGAAAGTGGTGCGGAAGCTGTTGACTTAAGGGCAGATGGCGTCCTATCCCGTCAGCGCACTCACGTGGCTGCTCACCGCCTTCGCCAGTCCCGCTTGATTATATCCGCCCTCGAGCACCGAGACGAGTCGGTCCTCCGCGAACTCACCGGCCATCTCCATGAGAATCTTCGTCAGTGTCGCAAAGTCCTCGTCACTCAGGGTGAATTGACCGAGCGGATCGCCGAGGCGGCTATCGAATCCGGCAGAGATGATCACAAGATCGGGCTTATACTCCTGCATCTTCCTCGTGAAAGGACCCCGGAAAGCGGCCTCGATCTGTTCCATGCCACTGCCGGAAGGGAGGGGAACGTTGAGTGTGGTGCCGAGTCCTTGGCCCGTGCCGGTTTCGTCTTTTGCCCCGGTCCCGGGATACCAGGGAGACTGATGTGTTGAGAAATAGAAGACACTGCCGTCTTCGTAGAAAATATCCTGAGTGCCGTTTCCGTGGTGCACATCCCAGTCGATGATGGCGACCCGTTCGAGCCCATGTTTTTGCTGCGCGTAGCGGGCGGCGATCGCGGCATTGTTAAAAATACAAAAACCCATGCCCCGGTCGGGCGTTGCATGGTGGCCGGGAGGGCGAACTGCGCAGAAGGCGTTTAAGAAAGTCCCCGCGACGACACCATCGACGGCATTGAGAAGCCCTCCGACCGCGTGGCGGGCGACGCGGAGCGAGTGGGGTCCGTATTGAGTATCGCCCGTGCTGAGCTGACCGGAACCGCTTCCGTCAATCTCGGCGAGGACTTTCTTTAAATAACCGTCGGTGTGGGCGAGGCGGACTTCGTCATCGGTGACTTCGCGTTCCGCGATGGCAGAGCACTTTTGATCGAGACCGGAAGCTGTGAGTGACTTCATGATTGCGACGATGCGCCCGGGTGCCT
>JAGNMT010000150.1 GCA_017991025.1 Verrucomicrobiales bacterium | reverse complement strand
GTCGAGATATTGTTGGGCCACTTTTTCAATGCTGCCGCGCGGCTCGGAGCCGGGTTTGCGGAGCATAGGGGCTTCGATCGCGTGGACGGAAAACGCGGTCTCCAGTCTATCGGCGAACGGTTTGTAGAACATAACACTGCCATCGGCCCCGTGAATGCAGAAGAGAGGGAGGCCGTCCTTCTTTTCTTCACCGCCGCTGCCGAGCGGAAGGATATGGGCGGGAACGGAGGTGCCTTCTTCCTCAGGGGATTTTTCGACAGCTCCGGCACCGGCGTTGAGTCCCATTTTTTCCACCAGTTTAGAGACGGTTGGAGCGACAATGAGAAAGGACATCGGTATGGATTGGCCGAAGGTTTCCTCAATCCCCGAAATCAAACTGATCGCAGCGAGAGAGTCTCCACCTAACTGAAAGTAGTTGTCATCGCAGGTGAGGGTTTCGCACTTGAGGCAGGCTTTCCAGAGGCCAAGCATGAGATCGAGAGCGAAATCATTGCGATTCCCGTCTGGCAAAGGTGAACCGCCTGATTGGAGGTGAGCCGCTTTAGGTTTAGGACGGCTTGCGGCCCGTATTTGATCGGTCGCGAGTTGACGACGCTTTTCAAAATGCCCCGGGAAAACGGCTATTCTGGCGGAAGGGCTTTGGGAAAGGACCCGAAACATGGCTCCGGCTCCTTTTGCCGGCGAAAGGGAGTTCGCGACCAGGTCGTTGCCTATGCCGCTGGCGGCAGCGGCGGCGGTGTTGTCGACTTTGGCGCCCATGCCGATCTGACGCCAAATGGCCCAGTTGATGGCAATGACAGGAACCCCCTGCCGACTTGCTCTGGCGGCGAGTCCATCGAGGTAGCCATTGGCGGCGGCGTAGTCGCTTCCCCCATAATAGCCGAGTTCAGTCGAAACGGAGGAAAAGAGGGCGAGAAAGTCGAGATTCTCCAGTTTTTCGCTGGCGTATTCGACGAGATGAAGTGCCGCCAGGGCCTTGCTGGCAAAAACGTCGCGCAAATCGCTTTCGTTCTTCATGGCGATGACGCTGTCGCGGTTTACCCCGGCGGTGTGAAATATCCCCCGGAGGGACGGACCATGGCCTTTTCGGATTTCATCCATGACGCTAACCAGCTCCTCTTTCCTGGATAAGTCCGCCTGGAAAAGATGGACGGTGGAACCGAGGGCTTCGATGGCGCGAATTTCTTCGATGCGCCAGCGGTCAAGACCGGACTTGACCATGTCCCAGGCCTCCCGTGGCGGAAGGGAAGACCGGTTGATGAGTACGATATCGAGCGCATCGGCTTGAGCTGCCATCTCTTTGGCGATCGTCAGCGACAAGGCACCAAGACCACCGGTGAAAACGTAAGCGGCACCTTCGCGGATTTCGCGGAATGGTTTCAACTCTTCAATATTCTTTGATTCGGAGAGTGGTTCGAAAAACGGCTTCCACCAGTCTCCCTCACGCCGGGCGAGGAGGGGGTGATGTTCGAAGGAGGTGATGGCGTCGGCGACCGGAGCAAGGGCTGCTTTCTCCCCATTGTGGTTGCAAGGCAGATCAATGACCTTTGTGATCAGTTTGGGATACTCCCGCTGAATGACAGACATCACGCCGGAAAGCGTATGGTTTTCGGGAACAAGGGCTTCGCCGATTAGCCCGGTGGTGATCACATTGAACGTGACGCGATTATCAAGGAGATGACTTCCCAGAGATCGCGCTAGCCACAGCAGACTGATCGCTCCACGTTCGTTGGCTTTCCAGAAGGCGACTTCGTCCCTCACTGCAAAATCCGTCGCGGTCCAGGTGTGGAGGATGCCATGGACTGACCCGTGTGCGGCGATCACCTGATCGATGAGGTGGTCATAGTCTTCCTGGCTGCCGGGACGAATGATATAGGAATCCTTGCCTTGCCTCTGAAACCGTTTGCCGGCGGTGATACGCAGGATGCGGGCACCTTTCGGAAGAAGCCGGTTTTCAAAAGAGTGTTGCCTGAAACCGCAGCTGAAACAGAGCCAGACCGGCGAGGTGACGGTATCGGTATCTCCGGGCAGGTTAGCGGAAAGGTGCGTCTGTTTCCAGACGGGGACATGGAGCAACGCGCTATCAGCGGGATCATAACCATTCCGGCAGCCGCGAATATTCTCGTCGCGAGAACGATAAGTCTTTTCGTCGTATCGATAAGTGGGCAGCGAAACGCGGCACCGCGTCCCGGGAGGGGTGAGCCTGTCCCAGCTGATGGATTGCCCTGCTGCCCAGACGCGGCCCAGGGCCTCGAGAGTGAAGCGATCCGAAGGGACCTCCTCTTTCGCCGTTGGCAGAGTTGAAACGGCCAGATGATGAGTGCCCGACACGATTTCACCGGCAAAGGTGGTGAGGGTTTTTCCGGGACCCATCTCGAGGAAAAGGGCGTTTTCCCCCTGGTCCTGAAATTGGGTCATGATGGTGAGGAGACATTCTGAAAAGCGCACCGCACCGCGGACCTGTGAAGCATAATAGGCCGGGCTTGTGGCCTCTTCATTTGTAATCCACGTGCCACTGAGGTTAGAGGGATAAGGAATTGTCGGCGCAGACAGTTTCAGTTTTGAAACGGCACTTTCGAAATCCCTTAGCATCGGGTCCATCGATCGCGAGTGGAAGGCATGCGAGGTATGGAGTGCCTTGCAAAGAATTTGTCGCTTTGCCATTTCCGTTTCGAATGCTTTGAGTGGTTTTGCGTCACCCGAAACCACGGTGAATGAAGGGCTGTTTGACGCGGCCAAATCGAGTTCAGGATGATCCTCGAGAATTGCCACTACTTCTTCGACAGGACGCATCACGGCGAACATTCGACCCGGGACCATCGCTTGCATGAGTTTGCCGCGAAGCGCGACAAGCGGCAGCGCTTCTTCCAGGCACATGACCCCGGCGAGGGTCGCGGCGACGTATTCGCCGATGCTGTGGCCTGCGAGCGCCGCAGGTTCGATGCCCCATTCGATCCACCGCATTGCCTGAGCGTAGGACACGGCGAAGATGGCGGGCTGGGCAACACTGGTTTGAAGGAGACGGAGACGATTTTCCTCGGTATCTTCGCCGAAGAGCATTTTCAGCAAGGGCTGTTCAAGCAGTGGGTCGATGATGGCGGCGCACCGATCCATGGCCGAGCGGAAGACAGGGTCGTTTTCATAACTGGGCCGGGCCATGTTCAGATACTGGGAACCCTGTCCCGTGAAGAGAAAGACCGGCTTCCGATGATCTACCGCCTGGCGGACGGGAGGATGAATGACCCCCCCATTTACCATGGTCTCACCGAGGTCGCCGATCAGTTGAGCGACGGCGAAAGCCCGGACAGGACAGGCTTTTCTTCCGGCTTGCAGGGTGAACGCGACATCGCGTGGATCCAGATCAGGATGAGCTTCGAGAAAGTGAGGCCAGGCCGCGAGTTGGGAGTCCAGTGAGACGCGGGACCCGGCAGAGAACGGGAAAATATTCAAGCCGACTGAGCCTGACTTCTTTTCTTCGTCCTTCCTGGAAGCGGCCGGCGCTTCCTCGACAATGACATGGGCGTTGGTTCCGCCGATACCAAAGCTGCTGACCGCCCCGATACGGGGTTTGCCGGCGCTTTCGCGTTTCCATGGTGTCTCTTTGTCTACGATATAGAAAGGAGTGTTCTCGATATCCAACTCGGGATTGATCTCCGAGAGATGCAAGGTTGCCGGAATGGTTTCATTCTTCAGGGCAAGGATGAGCTTAAAAAGCCCCGACATGCCTGCTGCCGCATCTCCGTGGCCGATGTTTGCTTTTACCGATCCGAGCGCACAGAATTGCTTTCGGTCAGTAGTTTCGCGCCACGCTCGCGTGAGGCTGGCAATCTCGATCGGGTCCCCGATCTTCGTCCCGGTACCGTGGCCTTCCACATAGGAAATGTCGTCCGCGGAAATCCTGGCATGCGCCATCGCTTGAGAGATGACTTCGGCCTGTCCTTCGATGCTCGGAGAGGCATAGCCATTTTTGCGATTGCCGTCATTGTTGATCGCAACACCGCGGATCACGGCATGAATGTGATCGTTGTCAGCAAGAGCGGCCGCAAGCGGCTTAAGCATTACCACGCCGACCCCTTGAGTGAAAATGGTTCCGGTAGCATCGGCACTGTAACTCCGGTTGCAGCCATCTGCCGAATAGATCATGCCGCTCTCGTGAAGGTGTCCCCGCTCGTGAGGCCATGAGAAAGACGACGCTCCTGCAAGCGCCATTTCGCAGCGTCCGGCAAGAAGCGCTTCACAGGCCTCATTGACCGCAACCAGCGATGTGGAGCAGGCCGTTTGAACTCCCATTGAGGGACCGGTCAACCCGAACAAATAGGACGCCCGGGTCGTCATAAAGTCCATCCCATTGGCGGTGACGATGTGGAGTCTTTTGGTGTCCGAAATTTCTTCGTGTGCAAAGAGATAGTTCGGATAGCCACTGCCCGCATAGACCCCGATTCGGCAATCTTCGGGCTCAACCGGATATCCGGCATCCTCCAATGCCTCCCACGCCGTCTTTAAAAAGAGTCGAATCTGCGGACTGAGCAATTCGGCTTCGGAAGGAGAGGTGTTGAAAAACTCGTTGTCAAAATGGTAGGCATCCTTCAACCCGCCGGCGCGAGCGACATATCCCCTGCGAAGGTACTCCCGCTGGGGAACCCCCCAGGTCTCTAATTCCTCCTCGGACAAGTCACGAATGGATTCGACTTCGCTGCGAAGGTTTTCCCAGAACTCATCGAGATTTCCCGCTCCCGGGAATCGGCCCGACATGCCGATGATCGCGATGTCCCGCGAGGAGGTGTCTGCCTTTCTCGTAAACGTTCGAATGCGTTTCGATGACTCACCGCGAATTTCACGAATTCGTTCTGCAAGGGCTTCCGGCGTCCGTCCCTGAAAAATATCCGCAATGGGCAATCGCAGCCCTAAGAGTTGATCGATTCGAGTCTGGAATTGAACGGAATTCAGTGAGTCCGCGCCGATGGCGTACACCTCGTCGGTTACGCGGATGCTGCGCCGACCGAGAATTTCCGCCCACACTGCGGCGATTTGTTCCGCGAGGTCATTTTCGGAATCGCCTGTCCTAATGGCCGGGTCTCCTTCCCCTGCCGGCGCGACATCTTCGGGCTTTGGCAAGGCGTTACGGTCCGTTTTTCGGGAGGGGGTGAGAGGGAATTCTTCGATTTCGACGAACCAGCCCGGGATCATATAAGCCGGGAGAGAGACGGCCATGTAATCTCGCATCTCGCCTTCATCCGGCATTGTATCGCCCGAAGGGATGACATAAGCTACGATTCGAGGTTGTCCGGGCGTGTCCTCACGCACGATCACCACGGAATCCTGCACGCCCGGGTGGCCCTCCAGCACTTGTTCGATTTCTCCGAGTTCGATGCGATAGCCGCGGATTTTCACCTGATGATCGCTGCGCCCGAGAAAGACGATTTCGCCTTCCGGCGTCCAGTAAGCGACGTCACCGGTGTTGTACATCTTCGCGCCCGCCCTTTCGGAAAACGGGTCCACTACAAATCGCTCGGCTGTCAGTTCCGGCTTGTTCATATAGCCATGAGCGAGACAGATGCCGCCAATGAAAAGATTCCCCCGCACCTGAGGCGGGCAAATTTTTCCGGCGTTGTCGATCACATAGAGGCGACAGCCCGCGAGGGCGCGGCCGATCGTGACCGGTTCGCTTGAAACGCTGAGGATCTTGTTTGTATTAAAAATCGTTGTTTCAGTGGGGCCATAGACGTTGTAAAGGATGCGGCAGAGCGGAACCAGTTCGTTAGCCAGGTCGCGCGAGATTGCTTCGCCGCCGGAGAGAATGTCCAGAGTCCGGTCGCCCTTCCAACCCGAGGCGATTAGGATTCGTAAAGTCGTTGGCGTCGCAAATATTTTGGTGGCATGCGACGCTCTGATCAGGCGGGCGAGCGTTTCGCCGTCAGCACCGGCACCTTTCGGCCCGACCACGACTTTTCCGCCGATGAAGAGCAGAGAAAACAACTCCTTTACCGAAGGGTCGAACGCGGTGGTCGTATAGGCAAACCAAACGTCATCGGCAGTCAGCTCGTTGCCCTCGATGATGGACCAGAGATAGTTCACGACCGAGTTATGCCCCAGCATTACCCCCTTCGGCATTCCGGTGGAGCCTGAGGTGTAAATGACGTAAATCAGATTCGATGAATTCACTTCGGTTTTCGGAGTCGAAGTCGAATCAGGATTTTGAGAGACGAATGATTTGAACTCGCTGCCCCCCAGAACGATTCCCTCCGCGCCTTCCGGGACAGGGGCTTCACTCAATAGATCGGGAGAGGTCAAGATGAGCCGTGCGCCCGAATCGGATGCCATATACTCCAGCCGTTCGCGTGGTAACGCCGTATCGAGCGGAACGTAGGCACCGCCGGATTTCATGATTCCTATCAGGGCCGCGAGCATTTCCACACTTCGGTCGAGATAGATCCCGATTCGTTCATCGGGTTTTACGTCACGGGCGAGAAGGAAATGGGCAATCTGGTTGGCATAGTCATCCAGTTCGCGATAGGTCCAAACCCGGCCATGTGATTCGGCAGCCGGACGATCCGGAGTCCGCGCAACTTGCTTTTCAAAGACCCGATGCAGACAGAAATCGGGCGACGGACTGTCGCTGTAAAAAGACTCCGCCGCAGCGCTGTGGGCGTTCCACACCTCTAACATCAAATGACGCTCGGAATCGTTGAGGATTTCGACTTCACTGACGAGAGCGTCAGGATTTTTCGTAGCTGCTTCCAGAAGCCGGCTGTAATGGGCGGCCCACCGTTCTATCGTTTCCTCACGATAGAGACTTGAGTCGTAGTGCAATGTCAGGACATTTTCATTGATGGCAAAGGCCACCTCGAAACGATCCGGAAGCTCTTTGACCGTCCCCTGAATGAAGAGAATTTGAGTATTTGCGTCAAGGGTTTCGCTTTCGGAAATGCGGCAGGCGAGACTCAGAAAGGTATCTTCTTTTACCGGAGAAACGGACCGGAGGACGGACTTCTCTTTATATGAAGATTTGCCGGTGAAGACAATTTCGTCCTGTCCCGTATAGCGAAAAAGAAAGGCGGCCAGACAGGCTTCAGCCAAATGCAGATCAAGATTTGGAATCTTGGAAGTTACGGTCCGCAGTTTTACGGGTCGCAGGTCGTTTCGCGGGGAATCGGTGACGTGCTCGAATTTGCTCATACACTTTGATGGATAGACAAAAGGGCGGGTTTGGTTTTCCAATCCTGTTTTTTCAACCAACAGACTTTGCGGAGTGCCGGATGGGAGTAGGATCGAATTGTATTCACGAATGGAAGCAAGGCTCGTTTCCTGCAGAACTGGTAACCACGAGATTCTTCAAACTGGTTTACGTGTTGTGAGTCTCAAAACTAATACTGCTTGCAATTATGTATGGTTATTAGAAAATGCGCAAGAAAATTTATAACTTTATAACAATTATTATAATTTCAATTCGTGGTAAAATCAACCTTTAAGGAAAATTCTTCCAACATGCAGGGATCATGTGACCCGCTCGGACGGGTTTCTCGTCCACATTGAGTCAGCGGGAATTCTGTCCACTAAACCGAACCCCGGTTTCGACTCGACCGCCGAATCTTGTGTTTTAACAAGGCGAGTTGATCATCAAGAATGGACGAACGGGGCGGCGGGACGCTTTAGGGCTTCCAGACTTCGAGTTCCGTCACGCCGCTGCGGGCTTTGCCTTGATTCGTGAAAATGATGCGCAGTTTGATCAGTTTCACCGGCGGGAAGGTGAGGATATTAGCCATGTTTCCTG
>JAGNMT010000149.1 GCA_017991025.1 Verrucomicrobiales bacterium | reverse complement strand
GGCGCACGCCACCGCTGATCTTGACGGCACCTTCGGGATCGTGCCCGGGAAGTTGAAAGAGAGCGAGGTCCACTGGCGCATCCACTCGGAAGATCCCGATGAGATCATGCCCCCTCCGGAGAAAAAGACAAAACTTACTCCCGCAGAAGTCGCGATTCTGGATCGGTGGATCGAGGAGGGAGCCGAGTACCAGGACCACTGGTCTTTTGTCCCTATCCCGGAAACCGTACCGGTCCCGGATGTGAAATCGGAATGGATCAAAAACGATATTGATGCCTTTATCTACGCCCGGCTCGAGAAAGAAGGGGTGGCTCCCTCCCCCGAGACGAGCCGGGAAAAGTGGCTGCGGCGCGTCCGCTTCGACCTCACCGGCCTTCCCCCGACAGTAGCGGAGCTTGATGCCTTCATCGCGGACACCGCTCCGGACGCCTACGAAAAAGTCGTCGATCGGCTATTCTCGACAGATGCCTATGCCGAACGCCTCACCGCTGAATGGCTCGATGTCGCACGTTACTCCGATAGTTACGGCTTTCAGGTGGATGGTGACCGCAGCGTCTGGCCCTGGCGCGACTGGGTCATTCGCGCCTTTAAGGAAAATCTGCCCTACGATCAGTTTATCACCTGGCAACTCGCCGGAGATCTCCTCCCGAATCCAACCCGGGATCAGATTCTCGCGACAACCTTCAACCGTCTCCATCCGCAGAATGTCGAGGGCGGAAGTGTTCCCGAGGAATTCCGCATCGAGTATGTCTCCGACCGGCTCCACACCTACGGGACCGCGTTCCTCGGACTTACGATGGAATGCTGTCGCTGTCATGATCATAAGTATGACCCGGTCAAAACGAAAGAATATTACCAGCTCTCCGCCTACTTTTCGAACATAGACGAGGCCGGGTTGTACTCCTATTTTACCCCGTCGGTCCCGACGCCGACCCTCTGGCTTCCCGATGAAAAACAGGCGGCGGAGTTCAAAACGCTCGAGACCGGGATTTCTGAAACGGCGGACACTCTGGCGAAGAGAGCCGAAGATTCGCAAGCCGCCTTCAAGGCCTGGAAGGCGGCCAACCCCGGAGCCGTCGCGCTCCCTGAACCCATCGCCGTCTTCTCCTTCGATGAATTGAAAGACGGCAAGTACCCGAACGCCGCCGGGAAAGGAGAACCGGCCACGACGACGGCGAACAACAAACTCGTTCCCGGCAAAATCGGGAATGCTGCGCATCTCACCGGCGATGACGGCGTGAAGCTTCCGGTCGGCAACTTCACCCGTGACGAACCTTTCTCCATTTCCCTGTGGATGCAGTCGCCCGACCGCAAGGAGCGGGCTGTCATTTTCAGCCGCTCTCAAGCCTGGACCGATGCCGCTAGCCGGGGCTACGAACTCCTCCTCGAAGAGGGTAAACTCAACGCCGCCCTCGTTCACTACGAACCGGGAAATGCGATCCGCGTTCGAGCGAAGGAGGCCTTTCCCTCCGGTGAATGGAAACATGTCACCATGACCTATGACGGATCGAGCAGCGCTGCCGGGATCAATCTCTACGTTGACGGCAAGGCTATTGCCCTTGATGTCATTCACGACAAACTGACTCGAGGAATCACGGGCGGAGGCAGCGACACCATCGTCATCGGGGAGCGAATGCGGGACAGTGGTTTTAAGAACGGACTCGTGGATGATTTCCGTGTCTTCAGTGCTGAACTCTCCGGGCACGAGGTAAGCGCCCTCGCGGCGGGAAAGTCCGACTTCGAACCCGATCACGCGTTTTTCCTTAACCAGCACGATAAGGATTTTCAGCAAGTGCAGACAAAGCTCCTGACATTGCGCCGGAAACGCAGCGAGCTCGCAGAAAAAATCCCCGAGATCATGGTCATGGAAGAGATGAAGACGTCCCGTCAGAATTTCATTCTGCAACGCGGCCTCTATTCATCCCGCAGCGAGCCCGTTTCGCCGGGCGTTCCCGCTTTTCTGCCGCCACTTCCCGATGGAGCGCCTAACAATCGCCTCGGGCTCGCGCAATGGACGGTGAGCCCATCCAATCCTCTCACCGCCCGCGTTACGGCAAATCGCTACTGGCAGCGGCTCTTCAAAAGCGGTCTCGTTGCGACTTCAGAGGACTTCGGAAGTCAAGGTCGGCTCCCCACCCATCCCGAACTGCTCGACTGGCTCGCCCGCGATTTTATGGCTCATGGATGGGATCTTCGTCATCTCCTGAAACAGATTGTCCTCTCCGCGACCTACCGCCAGCGATCCGACGTTGTTTCGGGGGAGCTCGCGACACGGGACCCGGAAAACACACTCCTCTACCGCTACCCGTCCCCGCGTCTCACGGCGGAAATGCTGCGGGACAATGCGCTCGCGATCAGTGGCCTCCTCGTTACAAAGGTCGGCGGCCCCTCGGTAAAACCTTACGACATCGCCGCCGCCTTCAAACCTTCAACACCCGACAAAGGTGAGGGTCTTTACCGTCGCAGTGTCTATACTTATATGAGGCAAACCTCTCCATCACCGCTCATGACGACCCTGAATGCCTCGAAGCGGGATGTCTGTCAGGTGAAAATCGAACGCACCGACTCGCCGCTGCAGGGACTCGTCATGCTGAACTCGCCCCAGTTCGTTGAATCCGCGCGAAGCCTCGCGACCATTCTTACTACGAAGCACGGATCAGATGACAAAAGCCTCATTGATGATGCTTTCCGCCGCCTCACAAGTCGCTTCCCTGACGACGCCGAACGGGCCGTCCTCGGCAAACTCCTTGCCGAACAACTCGCCCATTTTACTGAAGCTCCCGCCGAAGCCAGCAGCCTGATCAAGACCGGGGACTCTCCGGCACCGAACACTGACCAGCCCGCCCGCGTCGCCGCCGTGACAACCCTTATTTCAACACTCCTGAACTTCGACGAGTGTATTTCCAAACGATAGTAACCCAACCCGGCAAGCGAAGAGCTAGAGCCCTACCTCCCTCGACCCAATGTCCCCCACCTGCACCGGATTTGAATCCCCCTTCGGCCTGAGTCGTCGTCAGGCACTCACTCGATTTGGCGGAGGCCTTGGCGGCATCGCCCTCGCCGGACTGCTCGGCAAAGCCGAGGCGGCAACGCAGTCACCCCCGTACCTCACCACCACCCCCAAGGCGAAACGGGTGATCTATCTTTTTCAATCTGGAGGCCCCTCACAAATGGACCTCTTCGACTACAAACCACGCCTCAACAAAGAGCAGGGCAAAGAACTCCCTGACTCGGTTCGCATGGGACAACGCCTCACCGGGATGTCGGGTAATCAATCGAGCCTGCCCCTGGTCGGCTCCCCTTTCAAGTTCACCCAGCACGGAGAAAGCCGGACCTGGCTCAGCGAGTTACTCCCCCACACCGCCGGGATCGTCGATGACATCACCGTCATCAAATCGATGAACACCGACGCGATCAATCACGGCCCGGGCGTGACCTTCATGCAGACCGGATCGCAGATCGGAGGTCGGCCCAGTATCGGATCGTGGCTGAGTTATGGACTCGGATCCATGAACGACAATCTTCCCTCCTTCGTCGTTCTTATCACCAAAGACCAGAAAGGCCAGCCGCTCGTGAGTCGGCTCTGGGGCAGCGGCTTCCTTCCCGGCAAGAACGACGGCGTCCAGTTTCGTCCTGACAAAAATGCCGTACTCTACCTTAACAACCCCGATGGCATCGACCAGCGTTCACGTCGGAAGATGCTCGACAGTCTGGAGGAACTGCATCGCATTCAGCTCGAAAAATCGGGCGACACCACACTGGAAACCCGGATCGCGCAGTACGAAATGGGATTCCGGATGCAGACATCCATCCCCGAAGTGACAGATCTTTCCTCGGAATCGGACGCCACGTTCAAACTCTATGGCGAAGACGCCCGCACCCCCGGCACCTTTGCCGCGAACTGCCTCATGGCCCGTCGTCTCGCCGAGCGCGGAGTGCAGTTCATCCAGCTCTATCATCAGGATTGGGATCACCACGGCGGTCTCCCCGGGGCAATTAGGACGAAGTGCAAGGAAACCGACCAGGCTTCCGCCGCGCTGGTCACCGACCTGAAACAGCGAGGGCTGCTCGAGGACACTCTCGTGATCTGGGGAGGTGAATTCGGACGGACTAACTATTGTCAGGGGAAATTTAACCCGGCCAATTTCGGACGCGATCATCACCCCAAGTGTTTCTCACTCTGGATGGCCGGTGGCGGCGTCAAGGGCGGTTACTCCCACGGTGCCACTGATGACTATGGTTATAATATTGCGGATAACGGCGTCCACGTTCACGACTTCCATGCAACCCTTTTGCATTTATTAGGAATCGATCATGAGCAACTCACCTTCCGCTATCAGGGGCGCTACTTCCGACTAACTGATGTGCACGGCCATGTCGTAAAGGAGATTCTGGCGTAAGGAGATTGGTTTCAGTCACCACAGCGTATAGCCCCCGTCAATCACCAGAGAAGCACCCGTCATATATCGCGAAGCATCACTCGCGAGATAGACCGCAAGCGGCCCGAGGTCCTCGGGTTCGCCGAATCTCCCCATTGGAATCGCCTTCAGAAATTCATCGATCACTTCGGGATGCTCGCGTGACCATCGCTGATTCGGCCCGGTGAAAAATCCGCCGGGACAAATGGCATTCACCGTCACTCCGTGAGGAGCCCAGTCCGCGGCGGTGGCGCGGGTGAACTGAATGACGGCAGCCTTGGCTGTTTCATAACTCCGACCACCGATGCCGCGATTCGCAATCATCCCGGATATGGACGCGACATTGATGACACGTCCTCCCCCGCCCCGCCGCACCATTTCGCCGCCGATGAGGCGAGTGCAGAGAAACGTTGAAGTGAGATTCAAGTCAAGAATGCGCTGCCAGTCTTCGAGCGATTGTTCCTCAACCGGCACATTGACGAGACGACCGCCAACGTTGTTAATGAGAATGTCGATCGGACCATGATCACCGAGCGCCTTGCGACAGGCTGAATCGCATTCAACGGAATTCCCGATGTCAGCCTGAATTGCGAAGGCCTCGCGTCCGAAAGCACGGATGTCGGCGACGGTGCGGTTCAGGCTTTCTTCATCCCGCCCTGTGAGAATCACGTCCGCCCCCGCTTCGGCAATCGCAAGCGCCATTTCACGTCCGAGTCCACGACTGCCGCCGGTGATAAAAAGACGTTTGCCGGAGAGGGAGAATCGGTCGAAGAGGCTCATGGGTTTTAGTTTATAATGGGCTCATACCAACCGATTCCGTCGGGGATTGTCCAATGCTAAATGGCAAGGAAACGCAAACGCGGCCTTGCCGGGACATCGCACTATCCCTCACAGTCTCCGCAGATGAAACTATTTCCCGTCTGGCTGCCCTGTCTACTCGCCACCGCTCCTTGCCTGGGCCACTCTGCCGAGCCTCCCCCGGTCACCGTGCCGCGCGCCACCTCAGGCGATACTGCCGCCCAACCCGACTGGGATGAACGCATCACCGTCACCGTTGGTCACGAGGGTGCCGATATCAACGGCGGAGGCTATCAGGCCCTGCAGGCAGCCATCGATTACGTCTCAGGTCTCGGCGGCGGCACCATAAATGTAATGCCCGGCACCTACCGGCTGCGAAACGCGATTCATCTCCGCAGCGGTGTTCATCTCATCGGGGCGGGAAAAGAAACCGTCCTGATGAAGGAACCGTCGGTCACGACCTCACTCGCTGCCGACAGTGATTGGTATGATCAGGAAATCACCCTGACCGATGCGACCGGATTTGAGGTCGGCGACGGCATCTGCCTGCGATCAAAGGACGAAAAGACCGGACAGGAGACTGTTTTAAAAAGAACGCTCGTCGCCCGCACCGGTAAGCGGTTCAAACTCGACAAAGCGCTGCGCGAAAATCTCTGGCAGATGAACCAGGCGACAGTCTCGACCTTGTTCCCCATTCTCACCGGCGAATTCATCGACGACGTGACCATTGAGAATCTGACCCTCGACGGCAACCGTGAAAGGAACGACAACCTCGACGGCAACTACGCCGGCTGCATTTTTCTCCAGGACTGCAATCGATTCAATATCCGGAGTATCACCGCCAGGAACTACAACGGCGACGGCATCTCCTGGCAGATTTGTCATGATGTGCTGGTTGAAAACTGCGTCAGTGAAAACAACAAGGGCCTCGGCCTTCATCCCGGTTCAGGTTCGCAGCGTCCTGTCATTCGAAATAACACGCTTTCGGGAAATGACATCGGTCTGTTCTTTTGCTGGGGGGTGAAATACGGCCTCGCCGAAGGGAACACGATCACCGGCAACCGCGTTGGCATTTCCATCGGCCACCGCGATACGGACAACCTCGTGACGGGCAACACGATCAATGCCAGCAAGGCGCAGGGCATCCTCTTCCGCGAAGAACGCGGCCCGTCCTTCGCCGGTCATCGCAATCGCATCGAAGGCAACACCCTGCGCGACAATGGACCCGAGGACGGCGCCGCAATAGAGATCAAGGGTGGCACCGAGAGCATCCGCATCACCGGCAACGACATTGTCGAAACCCGCGGCCCGGCAAAAAGAGTCCCGGTTCGTCAGGGACCGGAAACGAAAGATATCATTGTCGAGGGCAATCAAGTTAACGGCTTTGCCCCGTGATTCCTTCCCCGTTTCACACCCAACCCTTTTTAGTCATGAATCTAACCCTCTTCAATCGCCTCCTCCTCTGCACTTTTGCCCTCGCTCCGGCAGTGCAGGCCGCCCCGCTCTCGCTGAATCTTCGGTCCCAGGTCGAGACAGAGGCCGGTTCGGGGCGCTACCATTCCCTTACCGAAAAGGCTGAATGGGACGCTTCAAAAACGGCCATCGTCATCTGCGACATGTGGGACGACCACTACTGCCGCAATTCCGCGAAACGTGTCTCGGAAATGGCCCCGCGGATGAACGAGGTCATCAAGAAGGCCCGCGCCGAGGGAGTCCTTATCATCCATTCTCCGAGTGGCTGCATGGACCAATACGCCGATACCCCTCAACGAAAACTCGCCCAACAGGCCCCGCCCGTGACCACAGCGATCCCGCTCGAAACCTGGTGCCACCTCGACAAGACCCGCGAACCGGAACTGCCCGTGAAAATCGAACAACCCTGCGACGACGAGGGCGCCCTCCGCGACAAAGTCCGCTTTTATCATCACCAGATCAAGACACTTGAGATGGCGGAAGGGGACGCCATCACCGACTCCGCCGAAGCCTTTTACCTCCTTAAACAGCGCGGCATCGATAAGGTCATCATCATGGGAGTCCACACCAACCTGTGCGTTCTGGGCCGCCCCTTCGGGATCCGCCAGCTCGTCCGGCAGGGCATCACGGTGACGCTGATGCGCGACATGACGGACACTATGTACGACCCGGACGAAGCCCCGTTCGTGAATCACTTCACCGGCAATGATCTCGTCTTCGAGCACATCGAGCGTCACTGGTGTCCCACCGTGACGAGCGGCGACATCCTCGGTGATGGAGCCGTGTATCGTTTCCCCGCCGACACCAGGAAACACCTCGTCATCGTTACCGCCGAGGATGAATACAAGACCGAAGAGACACTTCTCCCGTTTACCTTAAAGGAACTCGGCAGATCTTTCAAAATCAGCATCGTCTATGGAGATGCGGCAAATCCAAACAATCTTCCCGGCGCGGAGGTGATCAGCGAAGCCGACATCATCCTCCTCTCCGTTCGCCGCCGCCCTTTGCCTAAGTCCCAGCTCGATCTCTTCCGTACCCACCTCGCCGGCGGAAAACCTCTCGTCGGGATCCGTACGGCAAGCC
>JAGNMT010000148.1 GCA_017991025.1 Verrucomicrobiales bacterium | reverse complement strand
GCGTTGATGTGCTCAGCGCTCCTAAGGTGGTGACACGATCCGGAGAACAGGCCGCGATCGAGATCGGGCAGGAAGTGAAAGTCGGTGCCGGACCGCTTCGCAAAACCGGTGTCAGCCTTGGAGTCGTTCCAACGCTGACAGATCAGGGAATCGACCTCGTCATGAAAGCGACTTCCACCAGAATGATCGATCCCGCAACGGGTGCCGTCATTTCCGCAGCCCCCTCGGACGACAAGGTCGAATTCTTAGAGACCCGGGTCGATTCCAAAGTCTCTCTCAAACAGGGCCAAACGATTATGTTCATTGAGGCGGAACCAAACCGGAAAATAAAGCCGGCTCGGCGTCTCCTCGTCACGATTTCAGCCCGGCCTTCTGCGCCTTCTGTGAGTGAACAACCGATCGAAGGGGCAAAAGCGTTTCCTGCGGCCGATGCCATGGCAACAAAGCTGCAAGGCCTGATCATTCCCCAAATGGAATTTCACAACGCCACCCTCAGTGACACGGTAGCCTTTTTGCAAATCCGAGCCCGCCAGTTGGATCCTGACAAAAAGGGCATCAACATCATCATCGCCCCGGAAGCCGCTAAAACAGAGGCCAAAATAACCCTTTCCCTCAAAGACATCCCCCTCTCGGAAGCATTGCGTTATGTAGCGGAACTTTCCGGATTGGCCATCGGGTACGAAAAGGACGCCGTGAGACTGCAACTCATGAAGGTTCAGGGTGAAGTTACGGCATCCACCGACCCCTTCCCTAAGCCGAAAAACGCGACCACTCTGAACGCCGAAAGAATTATTTTCCCAAAAGTCGAGTTCCACGAATCATCTCTCTCCGACGTGGTGGCGTTCCTGCGCATCAAGTCTCTCGAATTGGATAAAGAGAAGAAGGGAGTGAATCTCATCATCACGCCTGAGGCAGCGAGGAAAGCAAAGGAAACAAAGATCACTCTTTCCCTGACCAATATCCCCTTGGCAACGATCCTTAACTATCTCTCCAATCTCGCAGGATTGACGATTCAGTATGACGAGCATACCATCTGGCTTCGCTAGCAGCCTGAATGACTGAAACCAGATGACGATGAAACGCCTCATGAAAGCCGCCTTTATTCTGTTCCTCGCCACCGCCCTGATTTCGTCCTACGCGCAAGCGGGCGTCGTGGGCGGATACACGGACGCCTCCGTCGCTGATAAAGAAGTGGTGGCGGCGGCAAATTTCGCCGTCAAGGCTCAGGAGAAAGCGATGCGCAAAAATCCCGGCGGCAAGCCCGGCAAACTTGTGCTGATCGCTATCCTCGGAGCGAAATCACAAGTCGTTGCCGGCACGAACTTCCAGCTCCGTTTGCAGGTAAGCGATAATGGTACGAAAAGAACCGCAGAGGCCGTCGTCTGGTCGCAGCCCTGGAGGAAACCGAATCCCAATCAGCTGACTTCGTGGACCTGGAAATAACGGAAGACTCTGACGGCCTCGATTCCCTGACAAATCCTACCGGTTCCACAATTTCAGACGCTGCTCCAGAGCAGTCAGATCGATCGCATCCGGAAGCATCGGTGGAAAATCGGCCCTGAGCCGGGCCATCGTCGGAACGGATCCCCATGCCGTCACACGAAAAACTTCCACGGCGTTCGGACCGGCAATTCCCAGTTCACGATTCTTCCGGTCAAACCGGGCGCGCAAGGTCTCGATCCACTCGGCCAGCGAGGCGGGCGGTGCCATCTCATGCCGCCCCACCCACGGCAGCCATTCGGCGATTTGTGATTGGTGGCACCAGGTCATCTCTCCGATGGCGGGAAATGCCGCCTCCACATCGATAGCGAAGTCGCAGGCATTGGCACCATACTGATAGCCGTCGTAGACATTGAGGATCACCGGCACGTTGCATGGAGTCGATTGGGATTCGTCCGCAGGATATTCAGGAGTGTAGGCGTGAGGCACGTTGATCATGTAGGCGACGCGCCGCACAGCCTCCGCAATAGTCTCGTGATCATTGTGAATCCCCGCCCGGGAATCGCTGCCGAGGGGCGGACAAAAAACGTAGTCCGGTTCAAAGTCACGAATCGCCTTCCACAGGGCCGCGAGCAGCTCGATCGACACTTGCAGACAAGCCTCGCGCGGCACTTCACCATTCGGCAGTCGAAGCAACTCGAACTCGTAACCTCCGATCACGGCGGACGCCGCCTGCTCCTCCAGTCGGATGCGCCCGGTCTCTTCCCGCGTGCGAAAATGGTGTCCGGCTTTCCCGTCAGTGCAGACGAGCACCTTTGCCTGGAAGGTTTGCCCCAGGGTCCGTCGCCACAATTCAAAAGTGCCCGCAGCGGTGAACTCGTAGTCGTCGAAATGGGCGTGGATGAAGAGAACTTTCATGCGCGGAACCGGGAGAGACAACCGGGGAACTCACAACAGTTCCGTGATCGGTCGACCGCCCTCGGTGATGATAGGACGGGGACGTCCCTCCCGATCAATCCATTGCGAATTCGGCTCGATACCGAGATGATGAAAGACCGTGGCGGCCAAATCGGAAGGCCCGACACGCCGGCTCGCGATCTCATACCCGCCTTTATCGGTGCTGCCGATGACCTGACCATGTCTCATGCCGCCGCCGGCCATGATCATCGACATGACCCGGGGCCAGTGGTCGCGTCCGGCATCTTTGTTGATCACCGGGCCGCGTCCGAATTCGCCCATCATGAGAACAAGCGTGCTGTCGAGCAGGCCCCGCTGCTCCAGATCGGTGACGACCGCGTTCAAAGTACGATCAACGGACGGCAGGAGCGGCTTAAGCCCTTTCTCGATGCCTCCCCAGCGAACACTGTCACCATGATGATCAAAGTAGCCCCAGGCTCCGCTCACGGTGACGAAGGTGACACCGGCTTCGACGAGGCGGCGGGCCATCAGGGCCTTTTCACCGATACTGTCCCGGCCATAGGCATCGCGGGTCGCAGCCGATTCCCCGTCGAGATTGAAGGCATCGGTGGCTTTTCCGGAAAGCAGCAAATCGTAGGCCTGATGCGTAAATTCATCGGCCGAGGCGAGTTCCAGATTGGAATCAAGGCCTCGTTTCCAGCGGTCCAGCTCATCGGTCAGACTGCGGCGATCGCGAACCCGTTCCACGGTGAGCCCCTTGATCATCGCAAGGCCGCCTTTCAGTTCGCCGCCATTCACCGGCTCGTAGGCCGGCCCCATGTGGCCCGCTCCCCACATGTCGGCTTTCCAGGAATCCGCCAGCCCGATGTGGGCCGGGAGACCGGGGGTATTCGGTCCGCGAAATCGCGCCGCGACCGAACCCATCGACGGCCAACCGCCACCGTCCCTGCCGTCCTCGGTGCGTTTGGCGAGAGCATTACCCGCCTGCATCGTGATCGGCGTGTGATTGCTGGCGCTGCAGTCAACCGAGCGCAAAATCGTCAGGCGGTCCATCAGCTTCGCGGTCAAGGGCAAATGCTCACAGACCTGGACGCCGGGCACCTTAGTCGAAATCGCGCTGAACGGCCCGCGTATCTCCGACGGTGCATCGGGCTTGGGATCCCACATGTCGAGGTGGCTCGGTCCTCCCGAGAGCCAGAACAGAATGACACTGGTCTTGCGTCGCTGATTGCCCGCAGCAGCAGCGATGGATTGATGCCGCAGCAGCGATGGCACCGATAATCCTGCCATCCCCGCGATTCCCGTCTGGAGAAATCCGCGTCGCGTCGAACCCATCCGGATTAAATCTCCCTTTGATGGACTAAACCAGGGCGACATACCGCCCCCACCGTGATCCACTGGATTGCATCCCTTGTTCATCGAGCCATAGTGAAGGTTTATCGGAATCGCGTAAATGCTTCTCTTTGCCGCAATAAGGCTATTCGTATCGCTGAAAAGCGGATCGTTCGGGCGCGAACACGCCACCATAGGAAGGAGAAGATTCGGGTTAACGTCAACATTTCTCTGTAATCCCGCGTCCAACCCTGTTGTGTTCGCGACCTGACCCTGTCTGTTGCGTCAAAGGCACAGCCTCAACAACCAATCCAAGCGGTGAAAAGACGACTCATTTTGCTCATCACGCTCATCACCGCCGGTTCGAACGCGGCGACGGGCGAACGCGTCCAATTCAATCGGGAGATCCGGCCGATTCTATCCGATAACTGTTTTCAGTGCCATGGTCCGGATGCGGGCCATCGCAAGGCGAAACTCCGGCTCGATCTGCGGGAGGAGGCGATTGCGCACAAGGCATTTGTTCCCGGCAAGGCGGAGGCCAGCGCTGTGATCGAGCGGATCAACAGCGGCGATGCGGATGAAATCATGCCGCCACCGGAATCTCACAAGAAGCTAACCCCACAACAAAAGGAAACCCTGAAACGCTGGATCAATGAAGGGGCCGAATATCAGTCACACTGGGCCTTCATGCCGCCGGTGAAAGTTACGCTCGACAGTTCTGATCCTGCCGTGAAAAATCCCATCGATGTTTTCATCCGGGCGCGGCTGGCCACGAAGAATATCGCATCGTCACCCGAGGCAGCGAAGGAAGTCCTGATCCGGCGCGTCACCCTCGATTTAACGGGCCTGCCGCCGACACCGGCAGAGGTGGATGCGTTTCTGCATGATTCCTCGGCGCAGGCCTATGAAAAGGTCGTTGACCGGATCCTGACATCGCCACACTACGGCGAGCGTATGGCGATCGACTGGCTCGATGCCGCGCGCTACGCGGACTCAAACGGGTACCAGGTCGATCGTGATCGGGAGCTCTGGCCGTGGAGGGACTGGGTCATCGGTGCTTTCAATAAGAATCAGCCCTTTGATCAGTTCACGATCGAGCAACTCGCCGGCGACCTGCTCCCGGAAGCGACCCTCGATCAGAAGATCGCAACGGGATTTCATCGCAATCACATGCTCAATGAAGAAGGCGGTGTCCTCGCCGACGAGTTTCTCGCGGAGTACACCGCGGACCGGGTCGAGACGACGGCGGCAGTGTGGCTCGGGCAGACATTCAACTGCACCCGCTGCCACGACCACAAATTTGATCCGTTCACGCAGCGCGATTTTTACGCGATGAAAGCGTTTTTCCACAACGTGCCGGAACGAGGGGTGGGCATCTACGGAAATCCGATTCGTATCAATGCCCCGCCTTTTGTGAAACTGCCCGCCCCGGAAATCGAGGCGAAAATAGCCGCGTTGAATCAGAAACTGAAAGCGACGAATGACGGTCTCTCGGCTCTGGCGACTCGGTCCTCGGCAGGAATCGAAGACTGGGCGAAAGGCCTCGCGGCGGCGAACTGGAAGCCTCTCGAGCTGCTCTCCGCAGAAGGGGGGGACTCCCCGCCGCAACTCGATGCGGCGGCCCGCACCGTCATTGTCGGACCGCAGGAGACGCGTGCGAACACGATCAAGATCCGAGCCACCTTTCCCGCCGGGCACATCACGGCGCTTCGCCTCGAATGCGCCACGACGAACCCGGCAGCCTCTTTTCAATGGAGCGAGCTGAAAGTCGTTAACAAAGCCCCTCTACAATTGCGCGCGGTGGCGGAAGGCTCGTCTTTTGCCGCAACCGAATCGCTCAAGGTGACTGACAATGACCGAAAAACACGCGCTGCGATTTCCGTGAAGCCAGAGATGCCCGTTTCCGCCGTGTTCGAGTTGGAGACCGGATTCGAAAGTGAAACGTCTGCCGTGGTGGAGGTCGAGGTCGGTGTCGAAAACGCAAACGGATCCACGCAGTGGCGAGTTTTCGCGACAGATACGGACGCACAGCAGCTCGCCCCCGCCTCAATGATCGCTTTGGCGAAACGGGACCCTGCAAAACGTTCAGCGGCAGAGATGAAACAGCTGGTGGAGTTCCGCCTCTCCCAACTCCCGGAGCATCGTCGGCTCAGTGATGATCTGGCGTCGTTAAAGAAACAGGTTGCCGTGGCCGAGGCGGAGATCCCGACCACGCTGGTGATGGAGGAAATGGCGGAACCCCGCGCCACTTTTGTCCTGATGCGCGGGGCCTATGACAAGCCGGGTGAGGCTGTCACCGCGGCGACCCCGGCGGTGTTGCCGGCTCTGGACAAAGAATTGCCCCACAACCGGCTCGGGCTCGCGAAGTGGCTCGTGAGTCCGTCGAATCCGCTCACCTCGCGCGTCATCGTGAACCGGTTCTGGCAGCAGGTTTTCGGAACCGGGTTGGTGAAAACAAGCGAGGACTTCGGCTCGCAGGGAACGCCGCCCTCACATCCCGAGTTGCTCGACTGGCTCGCGGTGACTTTTCGCGAAAGTGGCTGGGATGTAAAACAGCTCATGCGTCTCATCGTCACCAGCGCCACCTATAGGCAGCAATCGCTTTTCACGCCAGATCTGCTTCAGCGCGACCCGGAAAATCGCCTCCTCGCGCGCGGGCCGCGACATCGTCTCATGGCTGAGTTCATTCGGGACCAGGCGCTAGCGGCGAGTGGCCTTCTCGTTACCAACCTCGGCGGGCCATCGGTGAAGCCCTACCACCCGGCCGGCATCTATGAGCAGATCACGGCAGGTAACGGTTACAACACTTATGTGCCTGGGAAAGGAGATGACCTTCATCGCCGCACGCTCTACACCTACTGGAAACGTTCCGTCCCGAATCCGGCGATGCTGCTGTTCGACGCCCCTTTTCGAGAGACTTGTTCTTTGCATCGCCCGCGCACCAACACCCCGTTGCAGGCGCTCAACCTTATGAACGATCCTACCTACGTCGAAGCGTCCCGCTTTCTTGCGGCGCGCATGATGCGTGAGGGAGGAACGGCGGTAGACTCGCGCCTCGCTTACGGTTTTCGCCTCCTCCTCGCCCGGCAGCCGAAGGCGGCTGAACTCGCGGTTCTGCGTTCAGCCTTCGAGCGAAACAAGACGGATTTCGGGAAAGACACAGATTCCGCCAAAGCACTGCTTGCTGTCGGTGAAGCGGGATCGGACTCAACATTGGAGGTCATTGATCTCGCCGCTTTTACGAACGTCGCGAGCACGATGCTGAATCTGGATGAAGCGGTCACGAAAGAGTAAAGATAAGGTCAGCAAAGGGAAGCGCCAGACCGCTCTCACTTCACTCGCAGCATCGCCTCGGTCATGCGGAGCGCTTCCAAATTCGGTTTAACCTCGTGAACCCGATGCACGGTCGCTCCGTGCTCACGGGCATAGGAGGTGATCGCCACCGTGGGCCAGTTGCGGTCTTCGATCTGATCTGACCCGAGGATTTTTCCGATGAATGATTTACGCGAGACCCCGAGGAGGAGTGGACGGTCCCGGACACTGAGTTGGTCCAGATGGCGAAGAATTTCGAGATTGTGATCCAGGGATTTACCGAATCCAATGCCGGGGTCAAAAACGATCGCTGCGGAATCAACTCCTGCAGCAGTAAGGGCGGCATGGCGATCTTCAAAAAAGCCGCGAATCTCTGCCAGGACATCCAGGTAGCTCGGATTCTGCTGCATCGTGCGCGGAGTGCCCTGCATATGCATTATGACCAGTCCCGCGCCGGTTTCCGCAGCAACCGCAATCATGGACGGATCACGAAACCCGGTCACGTCGTTGATGATGCGGGCTCCAGAGGCAATGGCAGCTCGAGCGACACCTGCTTTACAGGTATCGATGGAAATCACGATGCCGGGATCGCTCTTCGCGAGCGTTTCGATGACCGGGAGAATGCGGCGAATCTCTTCTGTTTCATCCACTTCAGCAGCGCCGGGACGGGTCGATTCACCACCAATGTCGATGATCGCGGCCCCTTCCCCGATGAGCTGGCGGGCGCGCTCCAGTGCGGCCTCGACCGAGGCAAAGAGCCCCCCGTCTGAAAA
>JAGNMT010000147.1 GCA_017991025.1 Verrucomicrobiales bacterium | reverse complement strand
CGTTTATCCGGATCCCCGTAACCCTCGGTAACGTCACCTGGGAAGTCGAATTCAGTCTCACGAATCGCGATAACATGAAATTTCGCATGCTTTTGGGCCGAACTGCGATGAATGGTCGATTCCTTGTTAGCCCGGGTCTCTCCTATCAGATCGGAAAGCCGATGCGCCGTGTCAAACCCTCCCTCGGGTGACTCTGTATCGTCGAGGCCCCACCTTCCCTTTTTCCCATGAAAATCGCCATTTTGTCACGAGATAAGAAACTCTACTCCACCAACGCCCTCTATGAAGCAGGGCTGAAGCGCGGGCACGAAATGCGTGTCATCGATTACGTTCGCTGCCACATGGAGATCACCTCGCTGAGACCCTCGATCTATCTTGGCAGCGAGAAACTGGACGGATTCGATGCGGTGATCCCGCGGATCGGGGCGACCTACACCCACTTTGGCTGCGCCGTGGTGCGTCAGTTTGAAATGATGGGCGTTTCGAGCGTCAACGAATCGGTCGCCATTTCCCGTTCCCGCGACAAACTGCGCAGCCTGCAGTTGCTCGCGAGAAAGGGCATCGGGCTCCCTGTGACCGGCTTTGCCCACGATCCCCGCACGACCGAGGCGCTCATCGATCAGGTCGGCGGCGCACCGCTCGTCATCAAACTGCTCGAGGGCACCCAGGGGGTCGGCGTTGTGCTCGCGGAAACGAAGAAGGCCGCCGAGTCCGTCATCGAAGCTTTCCGCGGACTGAACGCGAACATTCTCGCGCAGGAGTATATCAAGGAAGCCGGCGGAGCCGACATCCGATGCCTCGTCGTCGGAGACAAGGTTGTCGCGTCGATGAAACGCCAGGGCAAAGAGGGGGAATTCCGCTCCAACCTTCATCGCGGCGGAACGGCATCGGTCGTGAAAATCACACCGGAAGAACGATCCACCGCGACCCGGGCAGCGAAGATTCTCGGTCTCAATGTCGCCGGGGTCGATCTCCTCCGATCCAATCACGGACCGGTCGTCCTCGAGGTCAACTCCTCACCCGGGCTTGAAGGCATTGAGACTGCGACCGGCAAAGACATTGCAAAGCTGATCATTGAATTCATCGAAAAGGCAGCCAAGGGCAAAAAGAGCACCCGCACCAAAGGCAAGGGATAAGGACGAGTGCCCCAACTAACCTCAAGTCCTGTGAGCAATTTTCAGCCATTGGCCATCGGCAGAACCACCTTTCTTCCAGGGGAGAAAGGGGTCGTTGAACTCCCTATCGGCTCGCTCACGGGCTACCAGCCGGTCACGATGAGTGTCCACGTCCGACGAGGGCGCAAGCCCGGACCGACTCTCTTGCTGACCGCGGGCATTCACGGCGACGAACTCATTGGCGTGGAAATACTGCGCCACATATTGCAGTCAAAGGTGTTACAGAATTTAAAGGGAAACCTGATCGTAGTTCCCGTCGTCTGCATGCCCGCCTTCCTGAACCGGAGCCGCTACCTGCCCGACCGCCGTGACCTCAATCGTCTCTTTCCCGGCTCGGCCGAAGGGTCATTAGGTTCGCGATTGGCAAACACGTTCATTCAGGACGTCGTCTCACTTTGCACTCATTCGATCGACTTCCACGGAGGCTCCGTCGGTCGACCGAATCTGCCACAGATCCGCATTTCCCCCGGGGACGCCATCGCCACTGAGATGGCAAAGGCCTTCAATCCACCGGTCGTGATCGAAACAGGGCTGCGTGAAGGCTCTCTGCGGCACTATCTCCGCAACGCCGGCATCCCCACCCTGCTTTTTGAAGGTGGCGAAGCGTTACGTATTTCCTCAGACGCGGTCCGCTATGGCTTGCGCGGGGTTTACTCGGTGATGCGCCACCTCGGCATGCTCCCCCGTCCGCGGAAAGTCATCGAACCGGTTACACGAACGGTTTTTTCGAGCTCCACGACCTGGGTTCGGGCGCCTCAGGGTGGCTTGGTGATTCCCCTGACCGACCTCGGCAAAGCGATCATTCCAGGGAGCCGGCTCGGTTTCATCGCCGATCCTTTCGGACGTCATGAAACCGTGATCCACAGCGAATTCGAAGGTATCGTGATCGGCATCACCCGCGAGGGCCACGCCGACGAAGGGGATGCCCTTTTTCATATCGCGACCACTCCGAACCCGGAGCGGGCCCAGGAGCATATCCAGCGTAACGACGAGATGCTCGAAGAGCACACCGATACCCTGCGCTGATCACTCGTCGCTGCTTTCCCCCGAACCGGGCTCCGTCATCCCATAGATAAACCAGAGATTCCGGATGTAGATGATCCATCCGGTGCTCTGGCCGAGGAAACCGACGATGTCCTTCCGCCAGATGAAATAGATCATCAGCATCGAGGCACCGAGGAGGCTGAGCCACCAGAAAGCGGGCGGGACGATCGACGCCCGCGCCTTCTCGCTCGCCTGCCATTGGATCACCATTCGCGCGGTGAACACTCCCTGCCCCGCCAAACCAAAGACGACCCAGAGCACCCCTGCCAGTGACGTAACATCCAGGATACGGTAAACCCAGGGAAGGTTGCGTTTGCGATTCTGAATTTCGGTGAAGAACTCGTCTCCGGTCAATCCGGCCTTACCCCCCTCCCAACCATTGAACCGGGCCCGCAACTGCCCGGCGTCATCTTTCGCGACCTCGATCGTGATGATACGGTCGGAAAAATTGAAGGGCGGCAGAACCGGCTTTCCGGGAGAACTGATGTAACCGAGGCTCACCATGGTCCACCAAGCCGCTGCCGGTATCACAAGCAATAGCACCGCCGCCGCAATGAGTCGTTTCCGATTAAATTTCATCGTCTTGCCCGCCACCGGATTACCCCCATGATCATCGCACTAAAGATCACTCCCTGAAGGATGGCTCCGAATCCCGCCTGAATCGTGTACGAGCGGAGGCTGAAGGACGCTTTGGCTTGAGTTACCATGGCTTCGACCTGCGCAGCATCAAGCCCCCTCGCGGAGAAGTGGTCCCGGGTTTGGGAGACCATGTAATCGGTCCATCCGGGGTTGATCCATTGAAAATAAATAAGCTGACTCAGGATCGCCAGACAAGCGGCAATCACCGCAATGATCGCTCCGGACTTCAAGCCCTCGGCAAAATGGTTATCCGGTCGCACCTTTCCTATCGCACGAAAGGCGAGAACATACCCGATCAGCGTGATGAAAAATGCCAATGCCACCGTGACCTGAATCAACCCGATTCCGGAGCTGTGCATGCCCATGAAAAAAGAGAGGAAGAGCCAGAGCATATTGGCGAACCCGATGGCGAGCCCCCATTTCCATTCGTAAGGTTTCATTCTTGTGAGCGCCTTCGCTACGCCAGAGAGGCCCTACCCGCAAGTCCCGATCATGCAGCCCCCCCTGCTTAGCGCTTGTTGTTATCCTTCCTCAATCACTACCGGTGCCTCGGGCATGGCATCGAGAAAGATCTTGCCGTAGCGCTTGCTGAGGACACGGTTGTCGAGAATGACAATGATGCCTTTGTCATCGCCGTTGCGAATGAGACGTCCGACGCCCTGGCGCAACTTCAAGATGGCTTCGGGCACGCTGTAGTCCATGAAGGCATTGCCGCCGCGCTCTTCAATGAACTCGATTCGCGCCTGGGTCAGGGGATGGTCGGGCACGGCGAAGGGAAGCCGGGTGATGATCACATTCGTCAGCGCCCGTCCCGGCACATCAACGCCCGTCCAGAAGCTGTCAGTGCCGAAGAGCACACTGGTCTCGTCGGTCTTGAAGGTCTCGATCAACTGGTTCCGCGAATTCCCCCCGCCCTGAGCGAGAAGCTGAATTTTCTCGGTCTTGAAAAAATCCGACAACTCCGTGACCATACGCTGGAGAAGCTTGTAACTCGTGAACAGCACAAAGGCCCGTCCCCCGGACTTCCGGACGAAATGGCGGATCCACTTTGCGAGAGCCGCCTCGTAGCTGCTCTCCGATGGCTCGGGCATTTTCCGCACGAGATGGATCGTCATCTGCTTTGCGTAATCGAAGGGGCTGCCGATCCGGATCGCCTCGACGTCGCCCGCTCCGACCCGGCCCCGGAAATAATTGAGATCGCGCTCCCCGATTCCCAGCGTCGCGCTGGTGAAAATGCAGGGCCGGTTCCGTTCAAAGAAGACGGGACGCAGCAATTCCGCGACGTTGACCGGGGCGGCATTGAGGCTCAGCGACTCCCGCTCGCTCTTCTCGACCCAGTATACAAGTCCGTCGTCCCGCTGATCGAGAAAAGTCGCGAGGGCGGCCCGGCAGTCGGCGAGACGACGGGCGAGTTCGGTGAGTTCCCCCTTCATCGACTCCTCGGCGAGATCGGCGATGGTACGGGCGCGGCGGCTCACTTCGATGAGACTGCCGCCAAGGGTGTCTTCGACAAACTCCGGTTCGCGGATACGATACTCCCGTCCGTAATCGCCCCAGCGGCAGTTACCCTCGATAGACTGGAAAAAATCATCGATCTCGTCGAGCAATTTCATCGTAAGACGGCGACCTTCGGTGTCTCCAGTTAGCTGAAAAAGGCCCTTTTTGTTCTTGGGATTGAATAAGCGGTGAAGATCGAACTTCATCCCGGTCTGCGAGAGAGAGATCCCCAACTGACGCGCCGCGACCTGCTCGAGGGTGTGTGCTTCGTCGAAGATGAGGAAGTCCTTCGCAAAGAGAAATCCCTCGCCCGATTCATTAAATTCGGTCTGGCTGTTGAGCAGGGTGAAAAAGAGGGTGTGATTGACGACGAGAATGTTCGCGTCGGCGATCTGCTTGCGAACCTCCTGGTAAAAACACTTTCCCGAAGGGGCGCACCGCTTCGGGGTGCAGGCATGGCTCTCGCTACAGATCTGGGACCAAAGTCGGGGAGACGGGGCAAAATCGAGATCACTGAGCGTGCCGTCCTTCGTTTTTTCCGCCCATTCCCAGATCAGCTTGAGCTCCTCCAGCTCCGAGTGCGTGAACAACTCCCCTCCCCCCGACATCGCGATCTGGAGCCGCAGCGGGCACAGGTAATTGCGCCGCCCCTTCATCAGGAGCGCACGGAAAGGCTGGTCGATGACAGATTGAAGAAGCGGGATATCTTTGTGAATAAGCTGCTCCTGCAGATTGATCGTGTGGGTGGAGATGATCGCCTTGCGCCCCTCTTCGAGAGCCTTGCGCACCGCCGGTGCCAGGTAGGCAAGTGACTTGCCCACCCCGGTGCCCGCCTCGATCACGAGGGGGCGTTCCTCTTCCAGCGCCCGGGCCACCGCGACGGCCATTTGCTGCTGTTCGGGACGAAATTCGAAGTCTTTAAGACACGAAAGAGCCCCATTTTTTCCGAAAAACTCGGAAGTAAAATGCATCAGGGAGTCAGATTTGCTCCCGAACTCAGTCAGCGAAATCACGGGCTTCAGCTTTTCACTGAAACGGGCCCCTAAGCAAGGGGGAAAACAGAGGAGGCCGGGTCACTTGGGCTCAAAATGTTCAATTCTCCGATTGGGATCCACAAAAAGCCAGCCGACCGAACCGGCGAGATAAACACCGGCAAAAAGGAGCAGCACCAGGTTCCAGTTTTCCGTGTATTCAAAGAGCGCCCCGACGAGCACGGGACAGGCTGCCGCCGCGAAGTTCCCCACCATATTCATCACTCCCATCACCTGGGGCACGTGACGCCCTCCGATGTCGATAGTCGCGGAAAACGCGCAGGGTCCGGCGAAGGCAGCGAAGAGCGAGCCCAGCGCGAGCAGGGCAATGGCAAGACTGACACTTTCGACAAACCAGGCCGCGAGAATGAGCAGGCCGCAACCGCCGAGAAAGGCCGCGCCGACCCCACTGCGGCTCAGTCGCAGGCTTTTTGTTCGTTGCCAGATCCAATCGGTGAGCCATCCCCCGAGGAGGCTCCCGGTCAGGGTTCCCGCAAAAACAAAGGCCTGGAGATACCCGGAATCTTTCACCGAAACGCCCCGCGTCTCCTGCAAAAACGTGGGAAACCAGCTCGCGAAAAACATATAACCCGAAGCCCGGCATACCTGCTGCCAGCACAGAAACCAAAGCGCCCGGCTCCGCGCCATCGCCAGCCACGGGGTGGCTTCCCGCGACTCGATCGAGACGAGCGTATCGATTTCAGCCCGGCCGGCCCCGATCAGCGCTAGTTCCGCCGCGTTCACCGAAGGATCGCGATTCGGATCATCCCGAAAACGGAAAAAGAACCGAATCGCCCAGGCGATCCCCGGCAGGGCGAAAACGAGAAAGACCCAGCGCCACCCGATTTCCCCGATCAGCGGACCGGTGAGCACGCCGGCGAGGATGGCCCCCACCTGCATACCCGTGGCGAGCACGCCGCAGGAAAAAGAACGGCGGGCCAGCGGTATCCAGTGGGAAATCGAATGACAGGATGCCGGGAAAATCCCCGCCTGGGCGATGCCCATCATCAACTGGGCCACCAGTAGCAACCAGAACCCGGGTGCCAATCCGAGCGCGAGCGAGGCGACCGACCAGATCAGCGCAAAACCGGTCAGCGCCACCCTCGTCCCCCGACGATGGGCAAGCCAGCCACCCGGCACTTGAAAAATCGCATAGGTCCAGAAAAAGGCCCCCATGAACCAACCCGACTGTTTTAAACTCAGGCCAAGATCCTCGCGTATCGTGCTCTCGGCGACGCCCACGGCATTGCGACAGAGATAGGCCAGCGCCGCCGCCACTGTCAGCCAGGTCAGGACCCGATACCGGGCAGATGTCGGGCGGTCGCTCATGCCATCTTTCGAAAGGCTTCGGCAACGGCTTCTTCCAGCAATTCAAGACTGCCCCGGTCGAAGGGCGTCTGCCAGACCTGATACAGATCGTCGTCGTAGCGGCCCTCCGGAGGCAGATAACCGATCGATCCGTTGGTCAGATTCAGATAAAGAACGGCAGTATCGGAAAAGGCGGCGCGCAGGTGACGCTGAATCTGATTGTAGGCCTCGGCCATATTCGCGGCGAGAAAGGTGTCGCCTATTTTCCAGACCCAGACGGGAAACAAAAACGTGTCTCCATCACCGGTGCCACGGCGGATCGACAACTTCCGCCGCAGTCGTTCCTGGATCACCCGATCGGGTTCTGCCAGGAGATCACGCTCCAGATCGGCTGCCGAAGGCCAGTCTTTCAACGGCAACTCAACCGTGATACGAACCGCCTTCAATTCCTTCGAAAGCGCCACCGTTTCCCTCCGCCAAACCGCCAGCGGCGCGCCCGATTCGCGCACGCCATCGTAAGCGAGTTGCGTGCCGGGAGGCTCCATCCCGGCCAGCGTGGCGAGAACCGCGAAGCCCAACTCGCGTCCGTGGGCGTCGGCAACGGCGGGGTCACCGACGTATTGCAGACGGGGAGAAAGTTCCCCCGAAGCCCCCTGAGTAAAGAGGGTAAGGCCTGCGTTCATACCCTCTTCAATCACCTCGCGCATCGCACCGATGTAGTCGGGGGAGATCAGGCGATTGTCCCAGGCCAGGGTGGTGGGATGGCAGGCGTAGTTTACGATCGTCGCGATCAGATTTCCATTTCCAGCCTCCGAAACACGCCCGACCAGTAACGTATCGTCAGCTGCAGCACCGGGATCGAACCCGCAGACAATACGATCCGGCCGGTCCGGATCGCGGAGATCACGGCCGGAGGCGAGATCGCAGCGACCGGCGCGCCACTCGATCAAGGCAGGGCGCAGCGAGGCGATCGCACGACCCACCGCATCGACCGTGGCCTTCCACACTTGATCGAGGTAGGGCGCGAGCAGGTCGCCGCCTTCCCAACCGGGCTCAACCCGATCAGTTAAGGGCGGTGCGGCGTGCGTATGGGTCAGC